>JAGCJD010000117.1 GCA_017648425.1 Clostridia bacterium
AGGTTAACGGCATGAACTATTCCACCTTCATGCATGGACTTAAGCTTGCAGGCATCAATCTTAACAGAAAGATGCTCGCTGAGCTCGCAGTTTCCGACAAGGAAGCTTTTGCAGCTCTCGCAGAAAAGTCAAAAGCAGCTCTTTAATCTGAGCTAAAAAACCCGGTTTTTACCGGGTTTTCTTGTTGAAAAAGAAAGGGAGGGACGCATATGGAACGACAGACCATTACTTCAAGGCAAAATCCGCTCGTTAAATTCGTATGCGGACTTGCCGAAAAAAAGAAAAGAGCTGAAAGCGGGCTTTTCAGATTTGACGGTGTCAAGCTGCTTGGAGAGGCTGTCAGCTCGGAAATTAAATTTAAATACATAATTTGCAGAGAGCCCATGAGCGATACCGTCAGAGAGCTTTCCGAGCTTGCAATAAAAAACGCTCTTGTGGAGGCTCAGAATGTGGTGCTCGTTGATGATGGCGTTTTCCAAAAGCTCAGTGAGGAGAGAGCTCCCGAGGGCGTGATATGCGTGTCCTATAAGCTTGATGAGCTTCATATCGCACGGGAAGAGCTTCCCGCAGACGGTGAGAGAATAATCGTTGCGGAGTCTTTAAGGGATACGGGAAATCTCGGTACAGTCATACGCAGCGCGTATGCGCTTGGCATAGATAGGATAGTGCTTACGGACGACTGCGCGGATCTATACAATCCAAAGACAGTCAGAGCCGCTATGGGCGCGATATTCAGAATGCCAACGATAACAGTCGGCGTAGGTGAGCTTCCAAACTACATAAGAAAATTAAGAGAGAGCGGAAGACGGGTGTATGCAACGGCTCTTTCGGAGAACTCATTGAATATAGTCGAGTTGGAGCTTAATAGAGGAGACTGCTTTGTTATTGGAAACGAGGGGCACGGATTGACGAGCGAGTGTATATCTGCATGTGACGCCTCAGTCATAATCCCCATGAGGGAGAGCGCTGAGTCACTCAATGCGGCGGCAGCGGCTTCAATATGTATATGGGAGACGGTAAAGGCATGAAGGAGGAGAATCAGCTTTATTGGATATGGCTTTCAAGCAGATTTGGCGTTGAGTCAAAGGAATTTCCGTCCTTTGTCGATAAGTTTGACGATCCTTACGATGTTTACAGAATGTCGGACGAGGAGATAGAGCAGATAGACGGAATAGGAATAAGGCTTAAAGAAAGGCTTTGTCAAAAAGAGCTTAACGAGGCGTATTCCATACTGAAATACTGCAAGAAAAACAAGATAGATATTATTGGATATACAGATAAAAGATACCCCGAAAGGCTTAAAAGTATAGAAAATCCGCCTGTTATGCTGTATTGCATGGGAGAGCTTCCAAGCATGGATACAAAGCTTTGTATCGGAATGGTAGGAACTCGAAAAATGAGCGAATACGGAAAGCAGACTGCGTATAAAATATCATATGAGCTTGCGGCGGCTAATGTCTGTATAGTCAGCGGAATGGCTCTCGGAGTTGACGGCGTCAGCGCCTGCGGAGCGATAGAGGGCGGCGGTACTACCGTGGCTGTTTTGGGCGGAGGACTTGCGTGCGTTTACCCGAGGGAGCACACAAGACTTATGAGGTCTATTGTCAAGCACGGAGCAGTAATTTCCGAATTCCCGCCGTTTGAGCGCCCGCAACCGCAAAACTTTCCCAAAAGGAACAGATTAATAAGCGGAATGTGTCAGGGAGTAGTTGTAGTAGAGGGATCACGCGGAAGCGGAGCGCTTATAACCGCTTCAAGAGCTAT
>JAGCJD010000118.1 GCA_017648425.1 Clostridia bacterium
GAAATGGGCGTATTATCTTTTCGCCGTACTTCCATTCAAATTCATTGGCTACCGCCAACACCTCGTCTTCGTTTGTCGCCTTGTCAAGGCTTATGACGAGCGTTATATCCGAGCTGTCGTACTCAGCCGATCCTATCGTTGAAAGCAATCTTTTAAGATCGTTCGGTCTGTTGTACCCGACAGCGACTATCGCAGGCTTCATTTGTTTGTGTTTTCCTCCGTATATCGTTTGACCAACGGATCTCCGTTGAACCTTGGCAAAAAAAACCTCTGCCGTTTATTATATGAATTCATATATCCGTTTATTGCAGAAAATGCGTAATCATATCCCGCCCGTTCAGCCTGTCGCTTGTTTTTTGCCGAGCAAGCTAATATGCTTCCGTAAGGATATGCAACGGACTTGACCTCGTGTCCCAAGAGCTGTTCAAGCAGTTCCTTGCTGTCCGCCATCTCGCCGTATGCGTTCTTACACTTTCTGAGAAGCGGGTGCGTTACGCAGTGAGAGCCTATCGTGCAAAGCTCGTCTGCGTCAAGTTGCTTTAACTGTTCTCTTGTCAAATATCCCTCTTTGTCTATAAAATCCACGGTAACAAATACTGTGAAGGGTATATTATGCTCCTTCATAAACGGATAAACATATTCGTATACGGAAGCAAATCCGTCATCAAATGTAACCGCAAATTTACCGTTGCACTCTCCCGAAACTATCTCGTCAAGCGGGCAAGGCGTTCTCGTTTTGGCTAGCTCGCTGATATATTCCCTATATTCCGCGATGTTTGATACAAAGGCTCTCGTATCCGTTTTACCCTCGTTTACATCGTGGAACATAAGAACAAGACCGTCAGTATTGTTTTTTACATTACAGCCCCCGCGCGCATGTCTTAACTTTGTTCTCAGCGCGTAGGAATATCTCTTTATTATTTCAAGCATTTTCTTATCCTTAAAACACCGTACAAGGTACGCTTTTTATTTTTTAATATCAAGCTCAATATGAGCCTTGCCGTAAAGCTGCGTCCTGAATTGATGTCCGCTCTTTTCTCAAGCTCACGACACTCACCGCACGCTGTTATCTCGTCAAAGGCTTGGTAATACTCTGCCTTGCTTGCGTGATCAAATGTGTTGGTTATACACATAACCAACAGATCGGAAACGCTACGATAGTAGCGGCTCTCGTTATCCTCCCACACGCCGTTTTCGATAAGCACTCCCTTGAGCAGTCTTCTCGTTTCTATAAGACTGCTTATCTGATGAGGGCGGTAGCTTGACATTATTGAACCGCTTGAGCGTATAAAATACTTGTAAAACGGCTCATTCATATAATATATTTTAGGAGAATATCCAAGGCAGGTCAGGACAAATCCTGCGTCCTCGTTGTATTTGTATTTTTTATCAAATCTTATTTGGTTGTCCGAAATGAATTTTGCAGAATACATCTTTGAGCCGACACACGACATAACGCTGTATCCGATATCCGCAAAAATGTGTCCGCAAAGCTCTGCCGTTGAGTACACGCCCTCGCTCATTCGTTCGCATATAACGGGAGTTTCCTTACCGTCCCTTACGGTGGCGTAGGTAAACATTACTATTTCCGTATGCTCCCTCTCTGCTACCTCAACGAGTCGCTCGACAGTGTCGGGGGCTAACGTATCATCGGAATCAAGATACATTATGTATTTTCCCTTGGCAACGCTAAGACCGTGATTGCGTGTATATTCCAGACCGTGATTGCGCGTCTGCTCGCCGTTCACCGTGTGAAGCTCATTTTGCAAAAGAACTATGCCCTCATGCTTGAGCGACATGGAGCGGCAAATGTCAAACGCCTTATCGGGCGTTCCGTCATCTATACATATGAGCTCTATATTATCGTATGTCTGGTTTATAACGCTCAGTATAGCTCCCTCAACAAATTCCTCTGTCTTATATATAGGCATTATTACGCTTACAAGTGCGTTACCAATAGCCTTATCCATTCTTTAATTCAAGCTCCCTCTCTTTTATTGATGTCCTTATCAAGGAAAGTGATACGCCGATCATAAGGAAGAAGTTCGGCTCGACCGCGTATGATCCGCTGAACATAAGCTCGGTAAATACCATACACGCAAGAAGCAACAAAAATCCAAACGCGTCAGTTCCTCTTGTCCTTATTAACGCGCGAATAACTACCCAGAACAAAAGTCCAAGAAGTATAGTTCCAAGAGCCAATCCGAATTCGCACCACACTTCAAGGAACAAATTGTGAGCAAATCCGCCATTGAGAACATTTCGGTCGCCGAAATATCCGTAGCCCGTAAACGGCTTTTTAAGTATCGCTTCCCATACCTTATTCGCAATAGCCTCTCGTCCTCTGTCCGAGGTAAGTACTCCCTCTGCCCAGAAGTCGAAAATTCTTGTACTAACACCTATTTTTTTGAACATGTTCTGTAAAAGCAGAACGAAATTAGCAGTGACACCACTGAATGTAAAGAAGAAGGATACTACCACGATCCCTAAAATTCCCATGGCCTTTAAAACTACATTTTTAAACTTATAAAGGAACATCATAAGCACGAAGAATATAATAATTGCAAGTATAGGACCTCTCGTTCCGTAAGCCAGAACGAGGAATACTCCCACAAGGGCAGGTAACCAGTTTCTGAACTTACCCTCTCTGTATGCCCAATATATAAGGTACATAGCGCAAGGCAAAATGTTATACGCCGCCGACATACTATAACCCGTAAGGTCTCTGCCCAGGAGCAAGCTATATGCGACATACAAAAAGTTTACGCCTACGGATACGAGCGAGCAACGGTAAATATCCCTTTTGCACAGATCATGAGAATACGAAACTCCCACCACATAAACCAGCATACAAAGCACTATCGAGTTGTTTCTGTTTACAGATGCCAATATGTTTGAAAAATTCTCTACTCTTATATATTCACGGTGCTCAGGTATTGCGACTATTGTCAGCAATATTACCGCAAAGCACGCCAATATAAACAAAAGATCCCCTGCTCTTATCTTTGTAATGATATACGGCATTGCAAAGAACATCAGCATTAAAAATATGAGCATATACACGAATCCTGTCAAAGAATCAAAACCAAATCCGTGCGTTACCACCTCAACATACGGCCACAGCGTTACTCGTATCCAAACGAGCATTACGAGCAGCCTGTACATGTACTTGGAGCTTATATCAAACCTTTGCTCTACCGATATTTTTTTGGGCTCAACAGCCTTCTTGTTTTCCATAAATGTTCCCTTCTTATAAAATGCCCTTTTCTCTGAGCATATTCAGTATTCTCTCGGTCTGCTTGACCTCATTTTTTTGCGTCATTACAAACTCATATGCCCGTTTGCAATGCTCACTCATTTTTTGTTTATCGTATTCGCATACCTCGGTAAGCTTGTCTGCCAACGCCCGTATGCTGTTATCCTCAACGTAAATTATCACGTCATCGTATTCATCTGGAATTCCGTCAAGCTTGTACGCCACGAGCGGCTTTCCCGATGAAAGATATTCAAGATTTTTGGACGGAAAGCTGTATTTTGTAAATTCCTCGTTGTTCTGCCTTGGATTTACAAGCACGGTAGCCTTTGCTTGAA
>JAGCJD010000119.1 GCA_017648425.1 Clostridia bacterium
CCGGGTGAAACAGCAACAGAGATACTTCATCAGGAGGAAGGAGTTCCCTTTAAAATGAACTCTCCGAGAGGAGAAAGAGCAATGCCGATGGAAATCGCTGAGGAGATATTCTTTTTGGCTACCAGAAAGAACATAATCGGCGAGGTCTTGGTATCAGACGGCGGAAGAAGCCTTTATTAAAAGAAATGGCATATCCATGCGTTATTAACGACACAAGGATATGCCAATATTTTTATTATTCAAGCGTCAAAGAATCCGAATTGAGAAATTCATACGCCTGTATCAGGGACTCGGTGGAAACGGTTTTTTTAGCTCCACACCGCTTACAAGAAATAACAAGCCCCTCCGCAGTCATATCTATCTCATAATCTCCCTCTGCTCCGTCAGAGCATTTGCAATATATCTTGCCCTCATCGTCAAGCTCCTTTATCATGTAGGTGATTATTTCAAGCACCTGAGGATCGGAAAGATACTGCTCTCCCTTTATATCGTCAAAGCTATCTATGCCGCTTTCCTCCAACATATCAAGCAGTTGAAGCTCAGTGCGAGAAAGCTCCGCCTTTACATGATTGCTCTCTCCCATCATTACAAGATTAATATCGCTATACGGGCAAGGCAACACAAAAAGATCCTTGCCAAAGAACAAAGAGGAGCTTACCGTGTAGCTGTGAGGATTGGGGCAAAGCATACAAGGAACGGTAAATCGTATCTTACCCTCGTCAGAACGGACTATTAACATTTCGCTCTTACCACAGGTGCATTTAAGTTTGAGCATATCCGCAGACAAACGGAACGCATCAACAACGCTCATAACTCCGCTTCCACATGAGGGACAACGATACGCAACCGTTGACTGTTTATTTTCAAGTACCATAGTTTTAACCTTTTCCTATATCGAATATAACTCGAAAGATGCCACGAAAACTCATGGCATCTTTCTATTATTAAAGTATGATCAACCGTCTATTTTTGCTATAACGGAATCTTTAACTACAACGGTGTATTTCTCGCTTATTTCAGCGGAAACGACATCGTACTTTTCGGTAAATATAACATTCTTAGCCTCAACGAACCATTCTGCCTCGCCGTCACCGTAATAAAGTGCAACAACATACTCCTCCTCGGATATTGCAAGCACATCAACAGTATAACCGCCAACGGTCACATCTTCGCCGTAAAGCCACTCGTCAAACGCCTCAACGCCCATGTAACCCTTAACATAGCCCTCGTAGTTAGAGAACTGTCCGCCGTTTTCGTTGCATATCTCCTCAAAAGCCTCAACGGTTATTCCGCTGTAAAGCGCTCCTGCCGCCGCAACTGCAGCCTCTTGATCGGAAAACATCATCATAGCAACATTTCTTGAAAGAGCCTCGTTTTTAAACTGGGTTCTGGAAAGCACTGCAACAGTGATAGAAAATGACTTCAACTCAGTTATATCTGTTGAAATCTCTGCTCCGTCAGCGCCGTCACCCTCCTCAACGGTAGTAGCATCTCCGGCAACGCGACCTTCCTCAAATGCCCACTCAATTATCTCGTCTGTATCAGAATATTTAGCGCCGCTAACAAAGGCAGATTCTATCGTTTCATTAGCGTACTCAACAACTACCTCTGCGTAATCCACCAATACCTTAGCATATTTCTCATTGACAGCAAAATCAGTTCCAACCACCTTGTTGTCAACAGCTACCTTTGCAGTGTCAAGCTTTTCACCCTTTATAACAATATCGGTGATATAAGCTATCAAAGCTTGGCGAACCGCTTCTATTTCTTCCTCTGAGGGAAGCTCATCGGTAGCTACATCGTCACTTGTAATATAAGACTCGTAGTATTCGTCATAAATATCCTCAACAACATAGCCTGCTATTGCAGTTTCGAAAGCGTCCTTAGTCTTAGCATTTTTCAAGAGCTCGGCATTTAAACGAGTAAATTCTATCTCTTGCTTGTACTTTTCAATTATCTCAGCAGATTTTGCTTCAACTTCCTCTGCTTTATAATCCTTCTTTCCAAGAACATCAACAACTATATCATCATATGATACGCTTAATGTGTAGTAGTGATAGTCAACGCGGTCGTAATTAAGCTTGTTGCTTGCATACTCAGCTTCTATCTCGCTGTCGAGGATAGAATCGTTCACCTCTTCGCCAATGACCTCACTGCACTTTGAAGCAAGGGTCATAAGCTCCATAGCATTGCGAACATCCTTTTCCTTCATTCCCTTTCCGTACATAGCGGCAAGGTAAGAATTTGCATTGGAATATTGATAGAGCTGCGCATATGTTTCATACATAGCTATCTGCTCGTCAATGTATTCCTTATCCGCATCATCAAGCTCCATGCCTCTTTCGTATGCCTCCTCGCAGTAAACAAGGATATCCTCGACCTGCATAGTGGTCTGTCCCATGATATAGTCAAACCATGTTTCTGCATCCTCGCCCTCGCTACCGCCTATATACTGCTCTTTAAGAGAAACACCCGTATCAAGACCGTAGTAGGAAAGCGATGAGCTGTTGTTCTGAACAAAGCTGTCATACTGAGTTCTGAAATAATAGTTCATCATATTAGCATCTACACGGAAATGCTCGGACTTGAGCGCTGTCTGCATACGACCAAACACGCCGTTTGCGCTCATAATGCTGAGTACAACCGATACAAGTATCAAGGCTGTGATCGCAATAGTGATAAGATTTATCGCCCACGAAGGCATTCCCTGACTTTTCTTGCGCGATTTTACTCCTGAGAGTGTAACATTTGCTCTGTCTTTTCTAATTCTGTTAGATTTTCCCATTTGGGTTTACCTCTTTTTCTTTTTATGTGCTGACATAAAATCAGACTTCACAACGAATATTATACTATTATAGAGTGATAAAAGATTGAATTCGTTATGAACAAATCATGAATTCTGCCAAAAATTGAAAACTTTGTTCAATAGTATGAATATTTGAACGCCTATTTGTTCAAATTAGACATTCATTATTACGGGCAATACCATAGGCTTGCGCTTTGTCTTGGAGTAAAGGAACTTGGAAAGATCGTCCTTAACGCAATTTTTAAGATGCATACGGTCAACAGTCTGCCGTCCTGTCAAGCATCTCTCAATAGCATCAGTAGCTATCGTCTTTACCTCATCCATAAGCTCCTCTGACTCGCGAACATATACAAAGCCCCTGGATACAACATCAGGACCGGAAATAAGCAATCCCGACTCAAAATCAACCGAAGCAACTACGACTATAAGTCCGTCCTGAGAAAGATGTCGTCTGTCGCGGAGAACGATATTTCCAACATCGCCCACTCCATATCCGTCAACAAGCACCTTGCCCGCAGGAACAGTTCCCGCAAACCTCGCGCCCTTGGTGTCGATTTCAAGAACCTTTCCTATATCCGAAATAAATATATTTCTGTCCTCAATACCCATATCAAGCGCCAGCTCTCTGTTCGCAGCAAGATGCCTGTATTCACCGTGTATGGGCATAAAATATTTAGGACGGGTGAGAGCCATCATGAGTTTAAGCTCCTCTTGACAAGCGTGCCCCGAAACATGAACCTCAACAACAGCATCGTGCAATACACTGACACCGTTCTTTGAAAGCTCATTTATTATTCTTCCAACAAGCTTTTCGTTGCCGGGAATAGCGCTCGAAGAAAGAACTACAAGGTCGTTGTGGCCAAGCGTCACCTGCGAATGCTCTCCGAACGCCATTCTGTAAAGCGCCGACATAGGCTCTCCCTGGCTACCCGTAGTAACTAAGGTCAGCTCCTCTGGCTTAAAGCGCTTTATTTCATTAATATCCACAAGCACTCCATCGGGAACACTCATGTATCCAAGCTCTACCGCGGCGCTGACAATATTAAGCATACTGCGTCCCGTTATCGCAACCTTTCTTCCGTGACGCGCGCTGACATTTATTATCTGTTGAACACGGTGCACATTAGAGGAAAAGGTAGCAATTACAATTCTCTTATCAGGATTTGAGGTAAAGATATATTCAAGCGACTTACCAACCTTTCGCTCAGACGGTGTAAATCCCGCGCGTTCCGCGTTTGTGGATTCACACATCAAAAGAAGAACTCCCTTTCGTCCTATCTCGCCAAGACGGGTAATGTTCATCATTTCACCGTCTATCGGCGTAACATCAAGCTTAAAATCACCCGAATGAACAACAACGCCAAGAGGAGTCGTAATAGCCAGACAGCAAGCATCGGCTATCGAGTGGTTCGCGTGAATAAATTCAACCGCAAATTCTCCAAGCCTTACTACCTGTCCCGCCTTTACCAGACGAAGATCAGGAATCACGGGCAAAATGTGCTCCGTCAGCTTGTTTTTAATAATTCCCAAGGTCAGCTTTGTTCCGTATATCGGAGGATTGATCTCGCGTAGCACATAAGGTATAGCACCTATGTGATCCTCGTGTCCGTGCGTAAGAACTATACCTCGTATTCTTTCCTTGTTAGCTTCAAGATACGAAATATCGGGGATAACAAGATCGATACCGGGCATATCCTCATCAGGAAAGCCCAAGCCGCAATCAACAATAATAATATCGTCCGCATATTCAAGCACCGTCAAGTTCTTTCCGATCTCATTCAAACCACCCAACGATGCAATGCGGAGCTTGCCTTTTTCTTTTTTTGGCATAAAATCTCCTATAAAAATTAAATATTCGGTTATAAACCGTCCCTAAAAAACGACCGTCCCGTTTTTTGGAACAAAATGTCTGCTAATTATAAAACAAAGAATGCAAAACAAACCCCTTTGAAATATACAGCACCGCTCCCTGCATATTCCTCGGAGGCAAAATTAAATTTTAACCTTTAATAATTATATCACAGACACAGCAAAATGTCAATAGAATATTAAAAAGCGGCGCACAAAACGATAAGCCACACAACAGAGGACAAAACAGAGCCGATAAGCAACCCAAGAAGCACATACGCCCCCTTTGAGGAAAAGTGATTGTAGCTGCCGCTCGTCCCAATAATTGAATTTGCCTCTTTAAGCATATCCGAGCGATCGGATAAGGCATTTTTCTTCATCACAAAGTAAACGCGCTCAAACCTACTTTTCTTGTCCGCCTTGACTTCAATAACATTTCTGTTCACACCCTTAATCATATGCTTCCTCACACAATAGAATTCAAGATTATTTTAGCCCCAAAAAAGCGAAATCAAACGACATAGCAAAAAATAGTTAAAAAATATCAATTTTTTTGAAAAAGGTATTGCAAAAGCACAAAAAGTATGGTATAATTTTCGGGTATGAACATAGGGGTATAGCTCAGCTGGTAGAGTACCGGTCTCCAAAACCGTGGGTCGCGGGTTCGAATCCTCCTGCCCCTGCCAAAAACAAGAAAGTCGATGCAACGCATCGGCTTTTTTGTTTTTCGCCGTGGACTTTGTGATGAAGAACCCCGCCGAATTTTGCCCAAAGGCAAAATTACGGTTGGACTTGCGCCTAAATAAAATAACCGTTTACCGCAAACTATCGCGCAAGTCGGGGTTCTGAATCCTCCTGACCAGCTTCTCACACGAGCTTGCACTTGTGTCCATCGCCGAAATCAAAACCTCGGCTTTGCGTCGTAGCGACGAGACCGAATCCTCCTGCCAATCATTGTTCTGAATCCTCTGCGAGATATTGCCATTCCAATATTTCCGTATATTCCAACCGTTCCGTCTGGTACAGCATCAAAAAAGCACCAGCCGTATTAGCAGAGCGTCAAAAAAGTTTCAGGGCGAGTACAGATTTTAGGTTTCTGTACTCGCCCTTATCTTTGTTTACAGCGACTCAATTTTAGAGTCCTTATAGGCAGGAACTATTTGTTATGCCGCTTAACATTCTGTCGGCTCTGCCGACAGATGTGAATATGGCTCTGGGCGTTTACGACCCAGAGCCTTTCTCCCGCTATCAAATCGAAGCAGTATTTTTGAGCTTATGACCTATACTTTTGTTGCTTTTCAAGGGCTAATTTTAATTTCATTCGTGCTACAGCTTCACCAATAGTTAAATAGCTTGGATAGCACGTATGTGTTTGTCTATCCTCACGGTACATGAGATATGTATATACGAGTATCTCTCCTGACGCAAGACCGAGATTGAAAATGCTTTTGGGTATAGGAAAATATGTACGCGGTATATTTAGCCTATCATATTTAATAAGTCACCATCGTTCTATCGTTCACACGAATTTCTTTTCCGCGAACAAAAACGGATATTTCTTTACCATTCAATGATTCTACAATAATGTTCTTCTCATTCAAGGTGACTTGTATCTCACATCCGTGCCAATTCAAACGTATAGTTATATTTCGCCAGAATGAAGGCATATGTGGCTCAATACTTAAAGTGTCTTCAAATGTGCTTATTCCAGCAAATCCAAACACTACAGTCTGCCAAATGCCACCGCAATTTGCAGCGTGTATTCCCTCATTGCAAAGTGTTGAATGCTCACCGAAATCAGTATCAAGAGCGCCCTTGAAAAATTCATGCGCCATTTCAATCTCTCCCAAACGCGCGGCAACGGTGGCAAAAGCCGAAAGAGACAGCGAGGAATCGTGAATACATTTATCCTCGTAAAAAAGAAAATTTTTTCTGATTATATCTGACGGGAATAAATTTGGCATCAGCGCAAAAAGCTGAATAAGATCAGCCTGCTTTGACACCATAAGTCCACCTATCTCTCTGAGTGAATAATCCCTGTATATTAAACGGTTTATACCGCTGTTTTTATACTTTGCTATGTCTACCTGCTTAAGTGTAAGATAGGTATCGTTTTGAGGAATAAGTCCATCGTCATTCGCCATTGGCAAATACAACCGTGGAAGCTTTTGAAAAATACCGTCCGCAAGATTTGCAAGTCCAAGTCTTTTGTCGAACGCATTGAAGGCTTCTATATCTTCCGTCCTGAGTCTATCTATCTCTTGGAGCGCCGTTCTGAGATTCCACGCTACTACATAGTTTGTAAA
>JAGCJD010000120.1 GCA_017648425.1 Clostridia bacterium
AGTCCGCGCTGGGAGAACTGAGCTCTTCTTTGGTGAGTTCTTCGTGTTTTGAGCTTTATTTGTATGAGCGAGAGCCCGTTCTTTTCTTGAAGCGTTTTAAAATCGAGAACAGCTTTCTTTACGCCGTTCCGCTGTCTGTCAACTATAAAGCTCTTGCTCCTGTTTCTGTCATAAAATAGCAGGTCGGTAAGTGTACCCTCTTTGATTTGCGGAGAACCGCAGAGCACTGCGAGGTATTCCTTTTCAAGCTCTCCCTCGACTATGCTTTTGGAAAGAGCGGCTGCGGACTGAGGGCTTCGCGCAAGCACGATAAGCCCTGAGGTTTCCTTGTCAAGTCTATGGACGGGAAATACGCTTGTGTTTTGTTCGCCCTTTAATAAAAGCGCGTTAGATAAAAGTGTGGGAATGCAATTTTTTTCGTCCCCCTCGGACAGCTCGCCGTGGCTTTTTTCGCATACGGCTATATATTCATCTAAGTAGATTATTTTCATGTTTTTATCTCCTTAAACAAGTTTTACCGAGTTTCATTATAGCACTTTTTATATTTAATTACAACCGTTACGATAAATTTTTTCAAGTTTTAACTATCTATTGTAAATTCGGGGATTTTGTGGTAAAATATATAATGTATATTTATTGCTGACGGAGGTGTTATATGCTTTCTGTTATATATAGCGCGGGACTTTTTGGCATTGACGGATTTATGGTAAGCGTTGAATGCAACGCGCAGTCGAGGATACCCGCATTTGAGCTTGTGGGACTTCCTGACCTTGCCGTAAAGGAGGCAAAGGAGAGGGTACGCACTGCGTGTGAGAACAGCGGATACCGCTTTCCTGCTCTTGAACTTACGCTCAATCTTGCTCCTGCTGACAGACGCAAGGAGGGCTCTGCCTTTGATGTTGCAATACTTATGGGAATTCTTCACTGCGCCGGAGTTGTTGATTACAACACGGATTTTTCCGACAAGTGCTTTGTCGGAGAGCTTTCGCTATCGGGTGAGTTACGAGGTGTAAGGGGAACTCTTTGTATGTGTGTTGCGGCTAAAAATGCAGGAATAAAGGAGTTTTACGCTCCGCCCGCAAATGCAAACGAGGCAGCCGCGGTTGAGGGGATTACCGTATATTCGGTAAAAAGCATAAAAGAGCTTATTCAGCATTTGAACGGCACTAAGCGTCTTATTCCCGTATCCTGCGACAAGCGTGTATTTGAGACGGATACATTGAGGGGAATGCCTGATTTTTCAGATGTTAAGGGGCAGACGATGGCAAAGCGCGCTATGGAAATAGCCGCCGCAGGAGGACACAATGTGCTTCTCATAGGCCCTCCCGGCACGGGAAAATCCATGCTCGCAAAAAGGCTTCCTACTATTTTGCCTCCCGAGAGCTTTGACGAGGCTATTGAAACGACAAAGATACATTCGGTGGCGGGGACGCTTCCTGACGGTGTTTCGCTGTTGACTACACGCCCGTTCCGCTCTCCGCATCATACCATGAGCGCGGTCAGCCTTGTGGGTGGAGGAGTAAATCCGCTTCCCGGTGAGATTTCTCTTGCTAACAACGGAGTATTATTCCTTGATGAATTTCCCGAGTTTCCAAAGACGGTTACGGATGCTCTCCGTCAGCCACTTGAAGATAGGCGAGTCACAATAACGCGAGCAAACGGCAGAGTTACTTATCCTTGCTCGTTTATGCTGGTGGCGGCGATGAACCCTTGCAGATGCGGTTATTTTGGTCACCCGACACGCAAATGCACATGCTCTCCAAACGATGTTCGCCGTTATATTTCAAAGATCAGCGGGCCTATGCTTGACAGAATAGACATCCAAATAGAACTTCCCTCGCTTACATATGAGGAGCTTTCGGCAGAGGGTGTTGCTTGCGAGACTTCGGAGGAGATCCGCAAGAGAGTTGTAGCTGCCCGAAATATTGCTGCGCAGAGAATGAAGGACAGCGTTGGTATTTACTGCAACGCGCAGATGAGCTCCGCTGAGATACGCAGATACTGTCCGACAGATGACAGCGCCAAGGCTCTTATAAAATCTGCTTACGAGCGCTTAGGTATGTCTGCGCGCGGTTATGACAGAATGATAAGAGTGGCAAGGACTGTTGCCGACATGGACGGTAAGGAAGTCATAGGTGCTTCGCATATAGCGGAGGCTATACAGTACAGAAGTCTTGATAAAAAATATTGGGGAACGGATTGATATATGCAATTAAAGGATCTTATTTTTGAGTTGTGCGCCGTGCCTTCTGTTTCGGGCTTTGAAAAAAGAGGAACGCAGAGGCTTTTGGAGATCTTGGGCGACAAGCTTGAATTTGTAGCGGTTGACGGTGTTGGAAATCACATTTTCAGAAAATGCTGTGGCAGACAAAATGCTCCAAAAATAATGTTAGATGCGCACTTTGACGAGATAGGAATGATAGTTACGGATATAACTGAGGCGGGATTTTTGCGTGTAGCGCCTCTTGGCGGTATAGATGCGGCTATCATGCAGGCTGCTGATGTTATTATATACGGAAAAGAGCCGATAAGAGGTGTCGTTTGTTCAACGCCGCCTCATTTAAGAGAGGACGATGAGTTGCCCGAGATCACCGCGCTTATGATAGATACGGGGCTTTCAAAGGAGAGGGCAAGTGAAATTATTAGCATTGGCTCTCCTGTGGGATTTGCTCCCGTTTACGCTGAGCTTCTCGGTCAGAGGCTGGTGGGAAAGAGCTTTGACGACAAGGCTTGCGCCGCTTGCGCGCTATTCGCGCTTATAAACGCTCCCACTTCAAGTCTTGCGGGAGATGTTTATGTATTGCTTTCGTGCACTGAGGAAACGAGCCGATTGGGTGGTGTTACGGCGGGCGCATTTTCACTTTCGCCCGATTACGCTATGGTGATAGATGTAAATCTTGCCAGAGTTCCCGATACTAAGAGCTTTGAAACGGTCGTGCTTGGAAAGGGCCCCTCTATTTCGGTGAGCGCGGCTACCGATGTTCCTCTTACGAGAGCCACGCAACGCTTATGCGAGAAAAAGGGAATAGCCCACCAGATGATTGCTGCTCCTTCATCTACGGGGACTAATGCGACCTCGGTAAATCTTACGAGAGAGGGAATTCCCGTTGTTGACATAGGTCTTCCGCTCGCTTATATGCACACATATAACGAGCTTATAGATTTGAATGACTGCAACACGCTTTGCGCGCTTATTTCGGAATTTATTTGCTCGGGGGAAATTGCCGAGCAGATGAGATGCTTGGAGGGTTAAGATATGGCTTGTATTGAACTTATCAAGAAGCTCAGCAACGCCTTTGGCCCAAGCGGCTGTGAGCGCGAGATTGCCCAAATGATAAAAAAGGAGATCTCGGATATAGCTCCTGACGCTTATATCGACAGAATGGGAAATCTTATTGCTCTTATGCGGTTTGGCGATATCAGCGCAAGTAACAGAGCAAGGATAATGATATCTGCCCACATGGACGAGGTTGGGTTCATGATAAACGAGGTCAAGGAAGGTGGATTGCTTGGCTTTGACACGATTGGTGGCATAAGCGAGAGCGTTCTTGCCGGAAGGCGAGTTCTAATTCATGGAAAAAATGGTTTTGTTGACGGTATAATTGCCTCAAAGGCTATACATCACAAGGATAAGAACGAAAGAAAAAAGGCGGTCGCGGTCGATAAGCTTTATATTGATATTGGCGCTGTTGACGCAGACGAGGCGAGGGCTTATGTTGAAGTTGGAGATTTTGCCTCGTTCAGCTCCGAGTTTTATGAATTCGGCGATGGATATATAAAGGGCAAGGCTCTTGATGACAGAATTGGTTGCGCTTCGCTTATTGAGGTCATGCGCTCGCTTTACGCAAATGCTCCATCGGAGAGCATTGATGTTTTTTGCTGTTTTACTGTTCGCGAGGAGATAAGTCTTTCGGGAGCTAAGACAGCGGCGTTTGCTTTGCGCCCCGATGTTGCTATTGTACTTGAAAGCACGGCGGTTGCGGATATTGCGGGTGTAGATGCTTCAAGGCGAGTGGCTGACACTGCGAAAGGCGTGGCTGTTTCGGTAATGGACAGATCGACTATTTACGACAAGGAGCTTATACGCCTTGCTCTTGATGTCGCAGAGGCTGAGGGTGTTAAGGCTCAGCTCAAGAGGTATGTTTCAGGCGGGAACGATGCGGGCAGTATTCACAAGGTCTGTGACGGTGTGAGGACGCTTGCTCTTTCCGTGCCGACAAGATATTTACACTCGGCCTCATGTGTGGCGCACATTGATGATGTGTGTTCTCAGGCAAGGCTTTGCGAGCTGATTGTAAGAAATATTTGCGAGGTATAAAATATGGAACTTTATTCTACGATTAAGCAACTCTGTCTGTGTCCTTCAGTATCGGGCAGAGAAAACAAAATAAGACAATTGCTCTCTTCATTGGTAGAGCCGTTCTGCGATGAGCTGAGCGTTGACAAGCTTGGAAATCTTATTGCGCTCAAAAAAGGAACGGGTGGAGGAAAGCGTATAATGCTTGCCGCTCACATGGACGAGATAGGCTTTATGGTGACCTTTATTGAGGATAACGGAATGCTGCGTGTTGCTCCTGTGGGAGGTATTTCGTTTGTTGGCGCGGCGTATTCACGCGTGATTTCCGAGAGCGGAGTAAAGGGAACGATAGTTCCAAATGCAAAGACCAAGCCCGAGGACTATAAGAGCGATTGCTTTTACATTGATATTGGAGCTAGCAGTAAAAAGCAGGCTGACGCTATGGTCGGCATTGGGGATTTCTTCGTTGTAGAGCCGCATCTTCAAAAGCTTAAAGGGGGACGCGTTTGCGGACGCCCACTTGACGACAGGGTTGGCTGTGCGGTTCTCCTTGGTATTGCGGAAAATTTATCTGAATGCGTATTGAAGGACGATATATATTATGTGTTTACCGTTCAGGAGGAGGTCGGCTGTCGAGGTGCGCTACCCTCTGCTTTTGCAATAGCTCCCGATATGGCGCTTTGCTTTGATGTGACGGCTACGGGCGATGTTCCCGATGCTTCTCCTATGGCGTGCAGGCTTGGCGGTGGCGCGGCGGTCAAGATTAAGGACGCTTCTGTTATTTGTGACGAGCTTATAACGAGCAGACTTAGCGAAATTGCCGAAAGTAAAAAAATAAAATATCAAAGAGAAGTGCTTTTGAGAGGTGGCACTGACACCTCGTCAATGCAACTCTCGGGCTCGGGAGCTTCCGTTGGCGCGTTGTCAATACCAACGAGATATATTCATTCGCCCAACGAAATGTGTGAGCTTTCGGACGCGCAGGCGTGCATTGATCTGGCAACGGAATTTATTTTAAGCATATAGAAAGAGGGAAAGACATGGATTTTTCGGAAAAGGTATTGTCGCTTGTCAAGGAGGCAGAGGCGGCATTAAAGGAGAGATTTGACGAGATAGACAGGATCTCCTTTGAAAACACAAAAAAAATAATGAATTTATTTAAGGAGCACCGTGTCGGTGACGCTGTCTTCAATTCGACCAGCGGTTACGGATACAACGACAGAGGTCGCGAGGTCCTTGATGAGGTATGGGCTGATGTTATGGGAGCTGAGGCGGCGTTTGTTCGCCACAGCATTGTAAACGGAACGCAGGCGTTGACTATCGGTCTTTTTGGCCTCTTGCGTCCCGGGGATATACTCTTCTCGATAGCGGGAAAGCCTTATGACACGCTTGACGAGGTAATTGGAAACTCGGGTAATCCCGGTG
This sequence comes from Clostridia bacterium, assembly GCA_017648425.1. Classification (GTDB taxonomy): domain Bacteria; phylum Bacillota; class Clostridia; order Oscillospirales; family CAG-272; genus HGM12713. The sequence continues at coordinate 5,723 of JAGCJD010000120.1, forward strand.
ACGGCTCGCTGCGTGATTTTGGAGTTGAGTATAGGCAGGCGGACCTTTTGTCTGACGGCTCGTTCGATTTAGAAAAAATAAAGCAGGTTCTCACAGATGAGGGCGATAGAATAAAGGTAGTATTTATTCAGCGTTCAAAGGGATATCTTAACAGACGCACGCTTAGCGTTGCCGATATTGGCGAGGTGATCTCGTTTGTCAGAGGAATAAAAAGCGATTGCTATATTGTGGTTGATAACTGCTATGGTGAATTCACTGAGGATAGAGAGCCTTGCGCGGTTGGCGCTGATATGATTATTGGTTCTCTTATTAAAAATCCCGGTGGCGGAATGGCAGAAAGCGGAGGATATATTGCGGGAACAGCGAGAGCTGTTGAGCTGGCTTCATACCGACTTACCTCTGTTGGCTGTGGTCTTGAAGTAGGCGCTACGCTCGGACAGAACAAGAGCCTTTACAAGGGGCTTTTCTATGCGCCACACACTACGGCGCAGGCGATAAAGACTGCTCATCTTGCGGCTTACATGTTCGGTGAGAGGGGACTTGGTTTTGAAGTAGAGCCAAAGTGGGACGAGCCGAGATACGACATAATTCAGTCGGTTATAACACGCTCTGCCGATGCGCTTTGCGCTATATGCAGAGGTATTCAGGCAGGCTCTCCGATAGACTCCTTTGTTACTCCCGAGCCTTGGGATATGCCCGGATATACGGACAAGGTAATTATGGCGGCGGGCGCGTTTACGCAGGGCTCCTCTATTGAGCTTTCGGCGGACGGTCCGTTGCGCGATCCTTACACCGCATATCTTCAAGGAGGTCTTACATATGAAAGCGGAAAGATAGGTATTATGTCCGCTGTTCAGGAGACCATGAGCTTGTTGGAAAAATAATACGGTATTTTCTTTGACATAGTCTTTAAGGTAAAAAGGTACATATTTTTATTTGAGGATTTTTTGACTCATATTCAGAAATCACTTCTTGCATATAGGGCGCAAAATCGCCCATCTGAAGCGTCCAGAAGGTTATTTCTTTATCAGTTGTTTTGTTTGAACAACC
>JAGCJD010000121.1 GCA_017648425.1 Clostridia bacterium
CATCCAGAATTCCTTTTCCTTTTGACAGAAAAGCAAAAAAATCTTCCTCTGAAATTTCAGGGAGCTCGGTGTGGCGAATGGCAAGGGAAGCATTATGACAAAATGGACAGCGAAAATTGCAACCGCCTGTAAAAACTGTGCAAGCGACATACCCGGGAAAATCCAGAAGTGTTGTCTTTTGAAGACCTTTGAGTTTCATATGATTCTCCTTAAATTAGATTGAAATATTTTTTAAATATACTTGAATTTTTTTATCAAGTGTGATATAATTGTGTAAATTAAATTTACCTTTGGTGAGGAACAGATGCAAATAGGAGAAAAAATAAAAAAGCTTCGCACATCAAAGCTTATGACGCAAGCCGAGCTTGCAGGAAATGAAATAACAAGAAATATGCTCAGTAGGATTGAGAATGGCGCGGCGCAACCATCTTTGGATACTCTAAGATATCTGGCAAAAAGATTAAATGTTTCGGCAGGTTTTTTGCTTTCTGACTCTGAGGATGAGCAGATGTATATAAAATATAATGAAATTTACGGAATAAAATCTGCGTTCCTTTCGGGAGATTATAGAATATGTCGAGAAATGTGCTTGAATTCAGCTACTCAGTCAGATGATGAGATACGCATGATATTGGCTGAGTGTACCCTGGAAATTGCCATTGATGAGTTTATTAAAGGGGAGCTCCACACAGCTTGCGAATACTTTGATATGGCGATACAGGAATGCGCTAAGACAGTTTACAATACAGAGCGCATTATATCTATCGCTTCGGCGTATTTCAGATATATTAGAAGAATCTCGTCAACCCTGTCCTCTGATTATATTGACGAGAATGAGGTCCCGATATATTCAGCTCTCTCTCTTGATTTTTGCAAATACATAGGTGTACTCCTTACATTTGAGGGCGAGGAACAGCTAAGCAACCTTGATGATGTTATTGACAAGCAAAGCATATATGGGCTTCATATCTCCGCATTGAAATATATTCGAAACGAGGATTATGAACGGGCGCATACCTGCCTTTGTCGAATACTTTTCGGCGAGCAAGAGATACCCAAGCCAATGATGTACTTTTTGTTTTGTGACCTTGAAGTGTGCTGTAAGGAAATAAAGGATTTCAAGGCCGCATATGAATATTCAATAGACAAGATAGAACTTTTACAAAGATTGCTCTCTTGAATTTTTGTAACTATTTGCAATTTTACTTAAATTGAGCAGGGTAAGAACATAAAGAATAATTCCGCAAAGAACATCGGACAAGTAGTATGCTATCATAACAAGCACCTCGGATATGCTATCTGGTGCACCGTATGATATATCATAGAATATCCGAATAAAAATATTGACAAGTGCAAGCATTATACCGACAAGGAGCGCGGAGATACGCATGCAGGAAAATCTTGTACAATCTTTGCTTTTGCATGAGAACAAGGCTGACGAACAGGGTAGGTCTTGTTCTTTTTCATTTGCATAAATGCTTGATTTTCTTTTGATTATAACAAAGCAAATCAAGGTAACGATTAACAGCTGAAATATCTCAAATGCCAGGTAAAGGCTTATGTTGAATATATCCGAGTTGTCAATAAAACCGTAACTTAAATATGAGATGCCGAGAGAGAGCGTTCTTCTGAATAAGCACGCCGAAATGTATATTCCGCAAATTGCGGAAGTTGATTTTGCTCCTATATTTATTGCAGAAAATATAACTGCCGAATAACATACTGAAAAAGCAAATATCTCTATAATTCTCATCAAAGCTTCCATGAGATATGGTACAATTCCCGAGCTGAGCGTTATATCAGAGCATATGTAAATATACGCGGGAGTTAAAGCGGCTTCCATTAAAAGATAAAGAGAAAAGGAAAAAATCAATATAAATATCTTAAGATTTAGTGGCTTTTTATCCATGCTTTGAATTTTTGTTGTTTTCATAATTTCTCCTCAAAAAATCTACTTACAATATTTTATCACAATATTCAAAGAAAATGGTGTTGTATTTGTAAATATTTTATTTTGAAAGTAATATTTTTATTGTCACCTTAATAAAATGAATATAAAAAAGGAGGCAATAATATATGAATGATAAATCACAAGTTTTTGAAAAAGGTGCGCTTGATTTTTCGGCAGAGATAGATTATGCGCGAATGAATGAATTTATTGATATAATTGCAGACAGATATCCGTTTTTGTCCGTTACAAGCATAGGACAAACAGTTCTTGGAAAAAGAATTCCTCTGATTTCTGTTGGACGCGGTAAAAAATCAGTTATTTACATAGGAGGACAAGCGGGAGGCGAGAGCCAAAGTGTTTCTGTGTTATTAAGATTTATAAACGAGCTTTGCGGTTTTATCGTGAATAACGGAAGGTTTTATAATTGCTCGGCGGCATATTTCTTTGCAACACGTACCATAATAGTAGTTCCAATGTTAAACCCTGATGGCATTAATTTTTTTAGATATGGTGTTGAGAATGAGCTCCCCATAAAACAAGATCTTATTGATAAGGAATGTGGCAGGGGGACATGGAAGGGAAATGCGCGAGGAATAAATTTGAAGCAAAATTTTGGCAAGAGATTTGATGATATTATTACTCTTGAACCCGAAAGCGGAGCTTTGCGTAATTATCTTATGTTCAATAGGGATATTAAGCTTGCTATTTCTTTGTGTAAGGGACAAAACAGCATTGTGTGTACGCATAGGGGCTCTACCCCCCCAAGGCTTACTGCTATTGGTAACACTATTGCCAGAAGTATGTTCTGTGATTATTTTTGTGAAAACGGGAATGGTACGATATGTGATTTTTGTTCTGAGGAGCTTGTTATACCTTCATTTGAAATTCGCAGCTCGTATTCTTATGGAAGCAATTGCTTTGAGGATTATTGCCGACAGAGAGAGGCGCTCTTTTTAGCACCGACTATAATATAAAATTTTTGAGCCGATTTTTATTGTCGGCTCATTTTTATTGCAATTTCTACTTAAAATAACAAAATTATTATATAAATGTTAAAATCTTAAAATAAGTGTTTACAAAACGAGATTTTTGTAGTACAATATATTTATTATAATATATATATTATTTGAGAGGAAATAGCAATGGAAAAAAAGCCGAAGTATAAAAGAATACTTCTGAAGCTCTCGGGTGAAGCTCTTGCTGCGGATTGTGACGGTATACTGAATTTTGATTTTATAACGCAGGTTGCAGAATCATTAAAAAAGTGTATCGGCGCAGGCGTTCAGATCGGAGTTATTGTTGGAGCCGGAAACATTTGGAGAGGCAGACAGGGCGGAAGTATGGACAGAGTTAGAGCAGACAGTATGGGTATGCTCGCAACAACTATAAATGCGCTTGCGCTTCAAGACACATTTATAGAGGCGGGACTTGATGCCAAAGTTATGACCGCTGTTGAAATGGAAGCGTTTGCCGACAGATATGTTATTCGTCATGCGGTTGATGATCTTGAAAATGGCAAGGTCGTTATTTTTGGCTGCGGACTTGGCGCACCGTATTTTTCTACCGATACGGCGGCAGTTCTTCGTGCAGCAGAAATAGGCGCAGACGCTGTACTTATGGCAAAGAACATAGACGGCGTATATTCAGCAGATCCCAAAAAAGATCCTACTGCTGTTAGATATGACGAGATAACATACAAGGAGGTAGTTGAAAAGGAACTCAAAGCTCTTGATCTTACTGCTACTACATTCTGTATGGACAAC
>JAGCJD010000122.1 GCA_017648425.1 Clostridia bacterium
ATGTGGCTGAATGCAAATGGATTGGATACATCTCCTGTATTGAATATAAAAAGCAAACCGCTGATAAAATCAATAAGCAATAGCGTAACTCTTCCGCATGATATAATTGACGAAAATGAGGTAAGAGCTGTATTGCTCGCTTTAAGTGAAAAGGTATCTTATCGAATGAGAAAGGCGGAGCTTTTATGCAATACGGTACAGCTTTATATACGGGATTTTGAGTTTTGTTCGTATGAGCGTCAAGTCAGACTTGAAATACCCAACAGAACGGCATCTTGCTTACTTGAAGCATCGTTTAATCTGTTTAAAATCAATCATATATCAGGTAAGCCGATACGCGCGATAGGAATTCGAGCTTGTAATCTGTCAAGTGATAGTGAATGTCAAATGGATATATCCGAGCGTTCAAGTGTTATAGATAAGCGCGAAAGAGCTGAGAGTACAACAGACGCAATACGCAACAAATACGGTAGAAAAGCCATTCAAAGAGGAATAATACTTAACTGCGATATATTATCATCGGCAAAAATAAATGACGAAAATCTTTCGTTTACAAAAACAATGGACATGTAACATTACATGTCCATTGTTTTTGTATCTGCTTTTAACACATACGAACATATGCTCTCCGCATTTATTCCTGCGGATGTATAAATGCTTTCGCCTGCTTTTCTTTTGTCAACAAAACTGTCGTTGACTGCAATTATATGAATATTCTTTTTTGATATTTCCTTATGCTCTATAAGCTTGTGATATAGGTTCATACCCATTCCGCCACTGAGAATTTCTTCTTCTAAAAGAACGATATTGGATACTTGATCCGAAATAAACTCACATATTCTTTGAGCGCATATATCATATGGTTTTATCATTTCGAGCAATATAACTCCGGTGCTATGCTCCGAATTGTTAAGCATATCAGACGCTTTAAGAGCTTCAAGCGCTATTCTTCCGTGAGTAATGATAACAGTGCTTATCTTTTCTTTTTTGTCAAAGTTAGCTCTTATACCTATATCTGTCGGTTGAATGTTGCCGTAAAATTCAGAAATTATTCTTTCGTCCTCACAGCCGTTGGGATAACGGATAGCGGCAGGAACACCCTCGTCCAAAGCATGCTTAATACAAAGCCTGAGCATATCGTTAGAAATAGGAGTATATATTTTTAGATTTGGAATTTCGGATAAAAAAGCAACATCAAAAATTCCGTGATGGGTTGCCCCGTCACATGGATTTAGTCCTGCTCTGTCCACGCACATTATAACAGGTAACTTTTGAAGAGCTATATCGTGGACGATGTTGTCAAAACCTCTTTGTAAAAATGTTGAATAAATAGCGACTATCGGTTTGCCGCCGTTTGCCGCAAGACCTGCCGCAAATGTCAAAGCGTGTTCTTCGGCAATTCCAACATCAAAAAATCTCTTTGGAAATTTTTCTCTGAATTCACAAAGTCCCGTTCCGTCACACATAGCGGCAGTTACTGCAAATATTTTATCATCATCTTGCGCAAGCTCGGTTATAACATGTCCCATGGTATCCGAAAAGGTTTGTTTAGCGCAAGAAGCGCCGAAAGGAGACATTCCATGATATTTGTCGGGAGCTTGCTCGGCGGGCTTGTATCCCTTCCCCTTGACAGTTTTTACATGAACGACTACGCTTTCGCCAAGCTTTTTAGCTTCGCTTAAAAGTCTTTCAACCTGGTCGTAGTCATTTCCGTCAATAGGACCTAAATAGGTAAGCCCCATGCTCTCGAAGTAATTTGAGCCGTAAAGTGTGTTTTTGATCATTTTTTTAGTTGCCAACACAAATTTAAATAACGGCTTTCCAATAAGCGGTATTATGCGTAAAAAGATACCCGTTACCTTTTTCGTCTTAAAGTAGCTTGGGCTTGTCCTCAGCTTTGAAAGATTTTTTGCAAAGCGTCCAATATTTTTGGATATAGACATTTCGTTCTCATTTAGAATGATTATCATGTTAAGGTCTTTTTGACAGTTGTTGAGAGCCTCGTGTATCATTCCGCCTGTGTATGCTCCGTCGCCAATAACAGCTATCGTGTATGCATCAGATCCACTGAGTTTGTCGGATATAGCAAATCCAAGGGCTGCGGAAAGAGATGTGGAGCTATGCCCTGCGCCGAAGCAATCGTGTTCGCTTTCTTCCCTGTTTGTAAACCCACAAATTCCTCCTGATCGGCGGAGAGTATCCATTTTTGTATATCTACCTGTAAGTAGCTTATGAACATAGCTTTGGTGACCTACATCAAAAATGATATGATCTGAGGGCGAATCGAAAACTCTGTGTATAGCCATTGTGAGTTCAACTACACCAAGATTTGACGCGAGATGTCCTCCATTATTGGAAACTATTCTGACTAGCTCCTCGCGTATCTCCTCGGCCACATCAGGCATTTCCTCCTGAGGTATTCCCTTGAAATCAACAGGTGAATTTATTTTATTTAAATATTTGATCTCTTTATTTTCAATCATATATTTAACTACCTTTACTTTTACTATCAATACATTATATCACAGTTCTCATATAAAATAAAGAGTTTTTTTAAAAATAATTAACAGTTTCCCCCACACGAATATTTCATGTGGGGGAATGGCATATGTTATTTGCAGGTATGACGCTTTTTGTCGTATGAGGGATTATAGGCGTAAAAATTCTTTGAATCAAGGTTATCCTGCGCTATGCGAATAGCATCTGAAAATCTTTGATAGTGCACGATCTCTCTTTCTCGCAAGAATTTTATAGGATCTCTGACATCAGGATCGTCAACAAGGCGCAAAATATTATCATAAGTTGTACGCGCCTTTTGCTCTGCTGCAAGGTCCTCATTAAGATCTGTCAACAAATCGCCTTTTACTCCTACATATTTCATATCGAACGGTATTCCGCTCGCTGACACGGGATATGTGCCTACCGGGTGGTCAACAATATATGTAGCAAACGGGGTTCCCGCGATTTGCTCAGGTGTGAGATTTTTTGTAAGCTGATGCAGAATAGCCGCTACTATTTCAAGGTGCGCCAGCTCTTCAGTACCTATATCTGTCAATATTCCTGTTATCTTTCCGTCAGGGCTGGAATAGCGCTGATTAAGATATCTCATGGAAGCACCAAGTTCACCGTCAGGTCCACCCAATTGCGATATGATAATTTGCGCGGTTTGTGAGTTTGGAGTTTTTATTTTAACAGGATATTCAAGCTTTTTTTCATAGATCCACATATCGAATTATTCCTTTCTTCGTTCAATTGGCATCAGCATCCCATGGCCAAGGGTTATCAACCCAATTCCAGGAGCAATCACTTGAGTTGTTGAAGTTTGTTATTGGCATATTACAGCTGTTATTTATAGCATCTGCTACCATTTCTCGCTCTGCTTTTAATTTATGGTAGAGATCGAGTGCCTTTTTACAATTTGGATATGCGTCAAGATAAAGTATAGTATCGATTATTGAAAAATCTATCATTTTCAATTTCATTTGCAGAGCTTTGCAATCAATCGAGACACTACTTCCATCTGAGCATTTGTTTGATCCAAGATTACCTCTAAACATTCCTCTTGAATTGTTATATCTGTCAACCACGGCAGCTACCTCCCTTGTAAACGCTTTCTCCCATAAACGGAAGATCAAGCTCTGCAAATACAGTACCCTTCATAAGCGCTGTTTCCTTATCGTAAAGATTATCAAAGCTTTGAAGCGGTGCATATACAGATGCCAAAGGATAGTTTTCAAGTCCCCATGTTTTGTTTTGAATATCATTTGCTATGTCTGCACAATTGTCAGAATTAATTTCCATTCGTCTGCAACGGAAATTTCCTTCTCTTTTTGCGCAGGAAGATGTGTTATCAAAATCCTTGTACATAACTTATCTAACCTTTCTATAAAATATAAGAGTATTTAAATACCCTCATATTTAGCATATGATATTACCACGGAAAGTGTTATGCGTTATTAAACAAGAAACCGCACTCGAATTCGAGCGCGGTTTCTTTATATTTATTTTGCGTATTCCTTGAATGTGTTTCTGATTTCTGAAAGCTTTTTGTTAGCGCAAGCTTCGTTTTCAGCAACAACGCAGTAGTAGATCTTACATTTAGGCTCAGTTCCCGAAGGGCGCGCCGCCACCCAAGTTCCATCGGCGAAAATGAATTTAAGAACATTAGATTTTGGAAAGCCCTCAGCCATCATTTCGCTTGATGTAAAGTCTTGAATTTTAACGACCTTTACGCCGCCAATGGATGTAGGCGGATTGTTTCTCAAATCGTTCATAAGCTTTGCAATTCGCTGTTGTCCATCTATTCCTTTGAAAACAAAGTTATCAATGGAATCAACAAAATAACCGTGCTCACAATATAAATCATACAGAACATCAAGAAGCGTTTTTCCCTGCTCCTTGTAGTACGCGGCAGCCTCACACAGCATCAAGGAAGCCTGAACGGCATCTTTGTCCCTTGCAAAATCTGCAATAAGACAACCATAACTTTCCTCGTATCCAAACACAAAGGTTTTGTCCCCGATCAATTCATGATTGTAGATTTTATTGCCTATAAACTTAAATCCTGTAAGCGTTTTTTCTGTGCTTACACCGTATTTTTCGCATATTCTGTCACCAAGATCTGAGGTAACGACAGTATTAAACATTACACCGTTTTCAGGTAATGTACCGTTTCTTTTCTTTGTTGAAAGGATATATTCAATTAAGACAGCGGCAGACTGATTACCCGTCATTCTAACAAATTCATTACCGCGTTTGACGGCAACGCCAAGTCTGTCACAGTCAGGATCAGTGGTGATTATAATATCAGCGTCGTGCTTTTTTGCATATTCGATTGAAAGTATATAAGCTCCATCTGTTTCGGGATTTGGATTTGGTGTATTACTGAACTCTGTATCGGGATAACACTGTTCAAGAACAGGAATTACATCATATCCAAGTCGTTCAAGAACTGTTCTTACAGGTACATTTCCCGTTCCATGCTGAGGAGAATAAACTATTTTTATATCCTTATTTACATCGGGAGATACACTTATTGACATAACATCTTTATAATAACTCTCGTCAACATCTTTTCCGATAACGGTTATCATGTCGCCTGCCTGTTCGAGTGTCATGACCTTGACTGAGAGAGGGTCTTGAATTTTTGAAATTTCCGCAATTACAAGATCGTTAAGTTCGGGAATAAGCTGACAACCTCTTTCGTCATACAGTTTATATCCGTTATATTCGGGGGGATTATGAGATGCTGTAATAACAACACCGCCAAACGCATTGAGAAATCTTACAGCGTAAGAAAGCTCAGGTGTTGGACGAAGCGAATCAAAAATATAAGACTTTATGCCGTTAGCAGCAAGAACACCTGCGGTTTCATGGCAAAACTCAACGCTGAAACGTCTGTTGTCGTGAACGATAACAATTCCGCGATCACAAGCCTCCTTACCTGCTTTCTTTATATAATCCGCATAACCTTGCGTAGTTTTTCTTACAATATATTTGTTTATGCGGTTTATTCCCGCGCCAAGTAATCCACGAAGTCCTGCTGTACCAAACTCAAGCTCGCAAAAGAATCTTTCTTTAATCTCATTGTCATTATCCTTAATAGATTCAAGCTCTTTTTTTGTTTCACTATCTACATTTTCGCTGTTTAACCAATGATTATATATATCAATATAACTCATTTTAAGACCTCCGTGTACCGCTTTTTTTATTATTATATAATAGATTATTTCAAAATTCAATAACAAAAATGTTAAAATGTGTGAAATATTCTTAAATTCTTTCGACAATTTCTTTTTTTTAAATTATCCACTTGACAAATACTTAAAAGTATGATATTATATTATTGCTTTATCAAAGTAAAGCGTTAAAACGCATGATGTTGAGTAAAGCTTAAATAAACGACCGTAAAGACGGCATGGAGGACATTTTTATGAAAAAAATTTTATCACTTATTCTTGCACTTTTGATGTGCACACTTATTTTTGCTTCCTGCGCTAAAAAGGAAGATACTCTTGTTGTTGGTTACACGATATATGAGCCAATGAACTATCAAGATGCAGAGGGTAATCTTGTTGGCTTTGACACCGAGCTTGCAGAGGCTGTTGCGGAAAAGCTTAGCATGAATATTGAATTCAAGCTTATCGAGTGGTCTAACAAGTATCTTGAGCTTGACTCAGGAAATATCAATTGCGTTTGGAACGGATTTACCTACAACTGCGCAGATGATGATGGCATTCAGAGAAGCGATAAGGTTGACTTCTCTGTTGCATATATGAACAATGAGCAGTGTGTTGTTGTTCGCGCTGAGGATGCTGCAAGTATTACTTCTGCTGATGTACTCAAAGATAAGAAGGGTGCTGCTGAGGACGGTTCAGCCGGTGAGGGCGTTGTTAAATCTCTTATTGATAACGAGAATAACTATATCGGATGCACAGCTCAGACAGCTACGCTTACCGAGCTTATGAGCGGCAAGGTTGACTTTGTTGTTATTGACTATACAATGGCAAAGACTATCATTGGTAATGGTGATTACGCAAATCTTAAGATAGCAGACGCTATCGAGATAGAGGCTGAGGAGTATGCGGTTGGCTTTAAGAAAGGCAGTGATCTTACCGCTAAGGTAGATCAGGCGATCAAGGAGCTCGCTGAGGACGGAACACTTGCAGCGCTTGCTGAAAAGTACGGCCTTGAGAACTATGTGATCACAAAGTTCAACTAATATTATTAGAGATAATTTTTATGGCAGCATCGCAGTCCGAAAAGGCACTGCGGTGCTGTTATTTGAGTAAAAAAATAAGGATAGATTATTTATTATGAGTTTTTGGGAAGTCACCCTATTTCTTTTAGACGGCTTTGCCGTAACATGTCAACTTTTCTTTTTAACGCTTGTTTTTGCAATTCCGCTTGGGTTGTTGATATGTATGGGCACAATGACAAATTTCAAGCCTGTGCGCTATGTAATGAAGGTATTTGTCTGGATAATCAGAGGAATACCGCTCATGCTTCAGCTGTTTATTGTGTTCTATGTTCCGGGTATACTGTTTGATATTCAGATACCTGATCTTGTAATTCCGCTTTTCGGTAAGCAAATAGAACTCTCAGCAAGATTTCTTTCCGCACTGATAGCGTTTGTTATCAACTATGCGTGTTATTTCAGCGAAATATACAGAGGCGGTATTGAGAGCATTTCCAGAGGACAATTTGAGGCAGGTCAGGTTCTTGGAATGACTAAATCTCAAATATTCTTCAAGGTAGTATTAAAGCAGGTAATAAAGAGGATAATTCCTCCCATGTCAAACGAAATAATAACGCTTGTTAAGGATACTGCTCTTGCGCGTGTTATCTCCGTTGTTGAGATAATTGAACTTGCCTATCTGCTCATGAGCCGTGCGCTTATTTGGCCGCTGTTCTATACAGGCGCATTTTATCTGCTGTTTGTCGGTGCGCTTACGCTTTTGTTCAATTATTTTGAAAAGAAGCTCAGCTATTTTAAGGCGTAAAGGAGA
>JAGCJD010000123.1 GCA_017648425.1 Clostridia bacterium
ATTATGAAAAGACTTTTTTACAGAGCGTTGTCTATATTATTGATATTTGTGTTCTTGATTGGATCACTTGCCTCTTGTGGCAACTCCAAAAAAAAGATAGTTATATATACGAGCATGGAGGACTATGGAATAGAGTACATGCAAAAAAGGCTCAACGAGCAGTTTCCCGACTACAATATAGTTATAGAATATAAATCAAGCGGAGAACACGCGGCGGCAATCAAGGCTTCGGGTAAGGAGGTCGCGTGCGATATATCACACGACCTTGAATACGGATATGCGCAGGAAATAGCGGCTATGGGGACATTTGCAGACCTTAATGGAGTTATCGATATGTCGGTATTTGCCGAGGACATGGTGGAAAGCACTTATTATGTGCCACAGGTACGAAGCGGCGGAGCTATAATAATAAATAAAGATGTTATTTCCAAAAAAGGACTTAAAATGCCCGAGAGCTATGAGGATCTGCTTGACGAGCAGTATAAGGGACTTATCTCAATGCCAAACCCCAGCTCATCGGGAACGGGATATATGTTCTTGTTAAGCCTTGTCAACGCATGGGGAGAGCAAAGAGCTTTTGAGTATTTTGACAAATTAGCGGAGAATGTGCTTCAATTTACCACCTCAGGCTCAGGTCCTGTAAACGCGCTTGTTTCAGGTGAGGTCGCTATCGGTCTTGGAATGACGCATCATGCAGTCACAAAAATAACTGATGGCTCAAATCTTGAAATAAAGTTCTTTGAGGAAGGCTCGCCGTATTCGGTTTACGGACAAGCCGTTATTTCGGGCAGGGAAACTGACGAGGCGGTAATGGAGGTGTTCAAATTTTTGGCGACCGAGCTTACCGTTGAGAATAATGAGCTTTACTATCCCGAAAGACTTTTTAAGGATAAGCAAATAAGCATAGAGGGATTTCCACAAAATATAAAATATGCAGACATGAGTAATAACACCTCTGCAAGAAAGGACACTTTGTTGTCGAAATGGAAGCATTGAACAAAAAATTAGTTATAGAAAATATAGCCAAGGTTTATGATGATAATGATGGCGCTCCCGCGCTCCACGATGTAAGCTTTGAGGCCGAGGCGGGAGAGTTCATATCAATACTTGGACCGTCAGGCTGTGGAAAGACCACGCTTTTGCGTATCCTTGTGGGACTGCTTGAACCTAACGGTGGAAGAGTGCTTCTTGACGGCAGAGATATAACAAACGCTCCCGCATCAAAGCGGAGCATGGGAATTGTTTTTCAAAATTACGCTCTTTTTGAGAATATGACGGTAAGAGAGAATATATGCTATGCCGCAAGGATCAAGAAAAAAAGAGAGGGAGAGCTTTCAAAGCGCGAGATAGAAGCTACGGTTGGTAAGAGAGCTGATGAGCTCATATGTGAGCTCGGACTTTCCGATCATCAGGAAAAATATCCCGCAGAGCTTTCGGGAGGTCAGCAGCAAAGGGTTGCTATTGCGAGAACGCTTATATTGAATCCCGAGATAATGCTGTTTGACGAGCCGATGTCGGCGCTTGATGTAGCCACAAGACTTCAACTCCGAGAGGTAATAAAGGGAATACAGCGAGAATACGGAACTACTATCATATACATCACCCACGATCAGGAGGAGGCTTTTGCCATGTCCGACCGTATAATCGTTATGGACAATTCGCAGATAATTCAGATAGATACTCCCGAGGCTATAATAAAAGCTCCCAAAAACGAGTTTGTCAAATCGTTTGTCGTAGATAATGTCAGACTTAAAATAGACTCGCTTTCAAGAATAACGGAG
>JAGCJD010000124.1 GCA_017648425.1 Clostridia bacterium
AAAGGCGATAGCCTCCGCTCTGGGAAGCTCAAATCTCTCTATCTTAAAGTTCTCCTTAACTATCTTCTTCATTTCAGCCTCGAGCGTTGCCAATATTTCAGGCGTGAACGCTACCTCGCTGTCAACATCGTAATAAAAGCCGTTGTCGATAGCAGGGCCAATCGTCAGCTTAGCTTCGGGGTAAAGTCTTTTTACAGCCTGAGCGAGCACATGCGAAGCAGTGTGTCGGAACACATGTTTTCCGTCCGCATCATCAAATGTCAAAAGCTCAACGCTGGCGTCCTCGCAAATAAGCTCTGTCATGGCGCAAAGCTTTCCGTTTACCCTTGCGGCAATATTCGCGCGGCTCACAATGCCAAGCTCAGCCGCCGCATCGTAAACGCTTACAGGCGCATCCTTTTGAATGCTCAATTCTCCAAAAATAATCTTCATTGTATAAAATCCTCCAAAATTTTATTCATATAAATAAAAACACCCCGAACGACATACGCCGTTCGGGGTGCGAAAAGCAAATTTTTCTCGCACGGTTCCACCCGAATTTTTTACTTTTGTATTAAAATATCAACACAAGTGGTATCCTTCCAAGCCTGTTTGGTAGAAGCCTCGCAGCCATACATCGTATGGGCTTCATTCTCTGGAACTAAAAGCATTGGCGACATGTCTTGTGCGTTCGGCTCAACCGTTGTTAAGACCTGAGCGTGGATTTACTATTTCACGCCAATCGAGATCTCCTCTGTCAAGCGCGGTTATTATGACCTCAGCGGTCGCTATGTTGGTAGCAACGGGAACATTGTAAAGGTCGCACATACGGAGAAGCTCGTGCTCAACGGGATTGTTGGCGTTCGCCGCTCTCGTATCTCTGAAATAGAGCAATACATCTATCTCATTATATGCAATTCGGGAAGCTATCTGTTGTTCTCCGCCCTGCTCACCCGATATAAGTCTGTCTATTTCAAGTCCTGTTGCTTCGGATATATATTTAGCCGTTATAGCCGTAGCGCAAAGTTTATGTTTGCTTAAAATTCCGCAATAAGCTATGCAGAACTGAGCCATAAGCTCTTTTTTAAGATCGTGTGCAATTATTGCGATTTCCAAGTTGACACCTCCGTAAAAGAAAAAACCGTAACATCTTACCAAAAACCAAGCTGTATTTTTATACAGCTTGCAATAATTCTATTTGAACATAAAATTACCTCCATTATTATAACACTATTTTTGTATATTTGTCAATGAGATTGATAAATTTTTTGAAAATTTTTAATTTCTTTTGTAATACATCTTGTAATTTTCGGAATTATAGTTTATAATATATCTATTATATAAGTTTTTATTCACGGAGGTTTAAAATGATCGACCAGATGATAGCAAAGGTTGCAAGCACCGATCCCGAGATCGCCTCTGCAATCAAGGCGGAATTTGACAGACAGCAGGACGGACTTGAGCTTATCGCATCGGAGAATGTTGTTTCCGAGGCAGTTATGTGCGCAATGGGCTCTGTTCTCACCAACAAGTACGCAGAGGGTTATCCCGGAAAGAGATATTACGGCGGTTGCTCATGCGTTGACATTGCTGAAAATATTGCAATCGAGCGCGCTAAAAAGCTTTTCGGCGCGGCTTACGCTAATGTACAGCCTCACAGCGGAGCATAGGCTAACACCGCAGTTTACTTTGCGCTTCTCTCCCCCGGTGACACGGTAATGGGAATGAGCCTCGCGCATGGCGGACATCTTACTCACGGTAGCCCTGTAAATATATCGGGTATGTACTACAACTTTGTACCCTACGAGCTCAACGCAGAAACTCAGTATATTGACATGGACGAGTATGAAAAGCTTGCAAAGGAGCATAAGCCTAAGCTCATAGTTGCAGGCGCTTCCGCATATCCAAGAACTATTGACTTTAAGAAAATGGCTGAGATAGCTCACTCGGTAGGCGCATACTTCATGGTAGATATGGCGCACATCGCAGGTCTTGTTGCGGCAGGCGAGCATCCCTCTCCCGTTCCCTATGCAGACATAGTAACAACTACAACTCACAAAACTCTCAGAGGACCTCGCGGAGGACTTATCCTCACCAATGACGAGGAGCTCGCAAAGAAGATAAACAAGGCTATATTCCCAGGAATTCAGGGCGGACCTCTTATGCATGTTATCGCAGCAAAGGCAGTTTGCTTCGGCGAGGCGCTCACACCCGAATTCAAGGCATATCAGCACAATATAGTTGAGAACGCGCGCGTTCTTTCAGAAAATCTCCTTAAAGAGGGCTTTGACCTCGTATCAGGCGGAACTGATAACCACCTCATGCTCGTTGATCTCCGTCCTATGGGAATTACGGGTAAGGAATTTGAAGCTCGTCTTGACGCCGTTCACATCACGGTAAACAAGAACGCTATCCCCAACGATCCCGAAAAGCCTTTCGTTACATCGGGCGTACGCGTAGGAACTCCCGCAGTTACATCTCGTGGACTTGGAACTGAGGACATGAAGACGATCGCAGAACTCTTTGGAAAGGTAGCAAAGAACTTTGATGCAACCGCAGAGGAAGTTCGCGCAACCGTTGCAGACATCTGCAAGAAGTATCCTCTTTACAGATAATAACACAATAAAAAAAATCACTCTCGAAATTCGAGAGTGATTTTTTTATTTACTTTATCTGCGTACCGGCAGGAACGCTGTCGTCAACGAATATTACCTGACAGCCACACGCGTTGTTGGTAGCGGCAAGCAGCATTCCCTGAGAATTTACATTACAGATACGGTTGGGTTTGAGGTTGGCGATAACTATTATCTTTCTTCCTACAAGCTGCTCGGGCGTGTATTCCTCCTTTATGGAAGACATGATAACACGCTCGCCCAAACCATCATCAAGTGTGAGTTTAAGGCAAGAATGCGACTTGCGCACACCCTCTGCCTTGAGTATCCTGCAAACACGGAGATCGAGCTTTGCAAAATCGTCAATATCTATCTGCTCCTTAACAGGCTGTATGGGATCGGGAGTACGGTCAACGACCTCCTCCTTGACCTCGGGGCAGCACTCCTCAGCAGGCTTTTCAGCCTCTATCTCGGCCTCGGTCTGAGGATATGAGAAATCGAGAAGTCCTACATACTTATCAGACTCAATAGCATAGAGGAACAAATAAAGTCTGGGGCCCTTTTCCTTATCTATAAGAAGCTTATACACATTTTTGAAGAATGTACCCTGAACGCCCTTGAGCTCCTTGTCAGTAAGCTCTGTTCCGTACACTGCCTTGGGTATAGCGTAAAGCTCGCTGTTAAGCTCGTCAAGCGTGTATCCGCCCTTGGCGATATATGCGTGTAAAAGCTCAATAGTCTTTTTCTCGTCATCATTCAAAGCGTTGTACACTTCAAAGTTACGAGTAGCGCGGAGCTTATTGACCTGGTCGGGAGGGCACTGTTCTATCAAGAACTTTGCTCTGTCAAGTCTGTCTGCAAAATCTGCTTCCTTGTAGTTCATGCCTATCTTTTCAAATACAGTTTCGAGCATGGGAACATTGAAGTTTACAACAGAGCCAAGCTGAACAAGCAACGACATGGGAACGGTGGCTATCTCGCGTCCGTCAACCGAGCAATTATAGATAATATCCTTGGATATATCACTTGCTGTTCCCTCTCTTACCTCGGTAAGCATCTTGTCAAACTCAAAATACTGACGCAAAATTCCATCGTCAAAGCAAATATCGAATGCCTTTGTAGGATCTGTCTTTGCATAGAGCCACAAAAGGACCTCCGGCTGGTAAAGCTTTAAGAGCGTATCGGGCGTAAGATTAAGTCCCGAGGAGCTCGACATCTTACCCGTCATTCCCTTAATTCCAATAAACTCATATCCTTGGAAAAGGGGCGCTTCGTGGTTAAATATCTTCTTTGAAATAATCTTTGAGTTGTTGTATGAGCCCGTGGGAGCGGCGTGATCCTTTCCACCCGGCTCAAAATCGACCTGCTCATATCTCCAACGCATCGGCCAGTCTATCTTCCAGCCAAGCTTGCAGTTAAAGTTTTCAAGGAAATTAAAGTGTCCCTTGTGACCGCAACGGCACTCATAGTCAGCCTCGGTGCAATCCTCAGAGAGCGATGTGATAGTCGTAAAATCGGTGTGACATTCGGGGCAGAAAATGCTTACGGGGTAGTACTTTGCCTTTTCCTCGTCATGCTCGCGGCGTAGCTCGTCCTCACTCTTTGAGGCGTCCTTTGTCTTAAAGGAATCAAGTATCTCAAATATCTCTCCTCTTTTTTGGAGGGATTCGATTATATCCTTAGTGTACTTGCCCGAGCGATACATCTCTGCCTGATAACGGCAGTCAAGCTCAATTCCGAAAGGCGCAATTCCTTTAAGGAACTCGTCCTCAAAGTGAGCCGCATAGTTTTCGTGACAACCCCAAGGGTCGGGAATGTCAACATAGGGACAGCCGATATACTTATCGTAATCGCTTCCCACCACAGCCTGAACATTAGCGGGGATCTTGCGGCAACGGTCGTATTCGTCCCACGAGATAATGAGCCTTGCCTTCTTACCCTGCTTTTTAAGCGCCTTAACAACAAACAAGGGTGTTGCAAGGTCGCGGAAGTTACCGATGTGGACTGAGCCCGATGGGCTTACACCCGCCGCGCAAACATATTCCTCTTTATTTGGATTACGCTCAATAATTTTCAGAGCGATTTCATCTGACCAATGCATTTTTCTCTCCTTAAATATAAATAAACATAGATTTTCAATATAATATTTTATCACAAATGATAGGACTTGTCAATAGAAATAAGGTTTTTATAATATAAAAAAGCAGAGATCCATCTCTGCTTTTCAAAAAATTATAGGGTGCGTAAACAATTCCATAACAAAAACTATCACACATGCGGACACCGCAACAAAAAACAGCCCTCTGCCAAAATAAGCAAGCGCAATAGCCGCCACCAGCGCCACTGCCGCCGCAATAGGCGATTGCGTTGCCGAAAGTATTGCGGGGAATGTCATAACGGCAAGAGTTACATACGGAACATAATAAAGGAATGACCTCAGTGTCTTGTTTTTTATCTCCTTGCGTATAAGCGTCAGCGGAAGCGCTCTGATAAGGAATGTGATGCCCGCCATGCAAGCGATATATATAATAATGTTATTCGACATCTTCCTTGCCCTCCTTTATTGGGAAAAGAATTGCCGCTGCAAGAGAGATAACAACAGTCAGAATGATAATTCTTATACCACTGGAAATATCCCTGACAAACGGTATTTTTTCAAATGCGTAGCTCAACAAGAAGCTGACGGATACAAGCGCGGCAACTATCTTGTTCTTTCTCGCCTCGGGCACGAATACCGAAATAAACATTCCGTAAAGACCAACTGCCAAAGCGCTCAAAATCCTTACGGGCAAAACATTACCAAGCACCGCTCCAACAAATGTACCGCTCGTCCAGCCAAGCGTTGCAACAACAAATGTTCCATAGGTAAAATAAGGAGAAAGACGGCAAGGAAGCGAGATAGATGTTCCGAATATCTCGTCCGTTACGGTAAAGCCCAGCAAAAGCCTTTCCCACCACTTAACGGTCGGCTCGAGCTTTTGAGAAAGAGATGCGGACATTAAAAGATACCTTGCGTTAGCAACCGCCTCCATG
>JAGCJD010000125.1 GCA_017648425.1 Clostridia bacterium
AAGCGCTACGGCGACAGAAGGCTCAAGCTCGTATCGGCAGTTATTATTTTCATTTTTCTGATCCCCTATTCCGCTTCCGTATATAACGGTCTTAGCAGTCTTTTTGAGATAGTTTTCGGAATTGACGGCTGGATAGTAATGCTGGCGCTTGCGGCTCTTACCGCGCTTTATCTGTTCTTCGGCGGATATTTCGCAACCGCTCTTTCCGATTTCATTCAGGGAATCATAATGATCATCGGTGTGGGTTGTATGTTCTTCTGCTTTATGAATTCCGCCGAGGTAAATTGGGATATTTCAAAAATAGCAAACGATATTAATTTGACATGGTTCACCTTCAACGCTGAAAACAAGGGGATTTACGGAAGCACCGTATCTCTGCTCTCGCTCATGTTCCTCACCTCGTTTGGAGTTTGGGCGCTTCCTCAGACTATTCACAAGTATTACGCTATACGCGATAAAAAGGCAATATATCAGGGTGTTGTAGTCAGCACCGCATTCGCAATGATAATCGGAGTTGTCGCATACTTTACGGGCGCACTCAGTGCGTTTTTCCCCGAGACCTCAGGTGTTCCCCACGCAGAGGTAATACCCACTATGATAAGTCTTGTGATACCTGCGGGACTTACGGGAGTTATAGCAGTACTTATACTCTCGGCAAGTATGTCCACGCTTTCCTCTGTTTCTCTTGCAGGAGCTTCCGTCATGGCAATAGATGTGTACGGAAATATAAACAAAAAGGCTAATGACAAAAAGGTAAATATTGTTATGAAAACGCTTTGCCTTTTGTTCATTATCATTTCAGTCGTTCTTGCAATACTTAATGAAAAATACGGAATTACCGCTATTGCATATATGATGGGTATAAGCTGGGGAACTCTTGCGGGCTGCTTTATAGGTCCTTATGTTCTCGGTGTTACTTGGAAAAAGGTTACAAAGCCCGCTGTTTGGACATCAATTATCAGCTCCTTGGTGCTCACCGTTGCGTTGATAATTATATTCGGTCTTGACAAAAACGGCTGGAGCGCTCCCATATCTGTGGTTCTCAAGGACGGAGTTGCAACCTCTCCGTTGATAGGAGTCATTTGTATGGCGTTCTCAATGATAATAACGCCCATTGTCAGCCTGCTTACCAAAAAGACTGACGATTCCGTTATTTACGAAGCATTTGATAAGCCCCTTGACGGCGAAATAAAATAAACTTTACATAGAAGGTATTAAAATGATTTGGTCAAAAGAAGAAACCCTTCCCAGAGAAGAGCTGGAGGCGCTTCAGCTTGAGCGACTGAAGGAAACCGTAAGCAGAGTTTACGCAAAGGTTCCCGCTTACGCAAAGAAAATGGACGAGGCAGGCGTCAAACCGGAGGATATACGATCCCTTTCCGACCTTGCAAAGCTTCCCTTTGTCACAAAGCAGGACATGCGTGATAATTATCCCTTTGGATTGTTCGCGGTAGAAAAGGATAAGCTCGTAAGAATTCACGCATCCAGTGGAACGACAGGTAAGCCTACCGTTGTCGGATACACGCAAGGAGATCTCGAAACATGGACAGAGTGCGTTTCCCGTATAGCCTGCATGGGCGGAGCAAGCTCGCATGATGTTGCTCAGATATGCTTTGGATACGGAATGTTTACGGGCGCTTTGGGACTTCACTATGGTCTTGAAAACATTGGCGCGGCAATAGTTCCCTCCTCTACGGGAAATTCTCAAAAGCAGATAATGTATATGCAGGATTTTGAAACATCTCTGCTCGTTGCCACCCCCTCATACGCTTTGCGTCTTGCAGAGGTAGCAAGAGAAATGGGAGTTGATCCTGCAAATGACCTCAAAGTAAAAATAGCCCTTGTGGGAAGCGAGCTTCTCACCGATGCTATGCGTGAGGAGATGCACAAGTTCTGGGGC
>JAGCJD010000126.1 GCA_017648425.1 Clostridia bacterium
GAGGGAACTATCATAAGTCCCGCAAGGAACGCAATGCCCGTATCAAAGAACTCTATCTGATGAACAGAAGATTCAAGATTTACATCTTTTTTCATATATGAGCCGTATGTTATCATAATGCCCATGGCAATAGACATTGAGTAGAAAAGCTGCCCCATGGCTGCCACCACAGTCATAATGCTGAAATTGGAAAACTCGGGCTTGATATAATAGAGTATTCCGTCCCACTCTCCTCTTACAGCGCTTGAAACACAAACGAACGCGGCAATTCCAATCGACAAAACGATCAGAATAGGCATCATTATCTTGCTTACTTTTTCAATTCCCTTTTCAACTCCAAAAAGGACAACAAGAGCGGTAATACCGATAAATAACGCAAAGAAGAAAATAGATTGCCACGCGTTTCCGATAAACGCCTCAAAATATCCGTCCTCAGCCGCCGCGGCTGTGTTGCCCGAAACAAAAGCCGTAAGATATTTGAACACCCAACCGCCAATAACAGAATAATACGGAAGTATCAGCGCGGGAACGAGCGCGGCAAGATAACCGATAAAAGTGCATTTTTTACTTATTTGTCCAAACGCGCTTATAGCCGAAAGCCCCGTTTTTCTTCCTATTGCTATTTCGGCAACCAATAATGAAAAACCAAATGTTACCGAAAGTATAAGATACACGAGCAAGAATATTCCACCGCCGTGCCGAGCGGCAAGATATGGAAATCGCCAAAGATTTCCAAGACCTACCGCGCTCCCCGCTGCGGCAAGGACAAACCCCAGCTTGCCCGTAAAATTACTTCTCTTATTTTCCATAATTACTCCAAAACTACATATTCAATACATTATAGTAATATTATCTCATGTTTGGAATAAAAAATCAATCCTTTTGCGCAAAAAAGAAAATCTTTAACATTTGCAAAAGCAACGATCTGCTTCCCCACCCCCACCCACAAAAAATTTCAAATCGGAATGTCAGCGCCTTGACATTCGGGACACAGTATGATATAATGTAGTCATAAAAATTGCCGAAAGGCAGGAATGGAGATTTACATGAACAAAAAATTTGCTAAGATAATTGGAGTAATTTTGTGCCTTTCATTGTTATTAACTCTCGCTGTCGGTTGCGACAGTGACGAAGAACCAACCCCAAGCGAAGAGTCCACCGAAACTGAAGCGGACACCACGACAGAAGCACCCGTTGTGGGACTTGAAAAGACCGCATGGGAAGCAAAATTTTCTGACGAGGTCTTTAAGAACTATACTGTTATTTTTGAGGGTACAATGACCGTCACACAAGACGGAGTAGTCGATTCCACATCTTTGGTATGGCAAAAAATAAAAACCACCGCTGAAAAGGTTGAGCTTACCGTTCGCGCAAGCGATGTCGCCTCTCCCACCAATTCTGACGAGGTTACCATGTCGTTTGAGGGTGAAACCGCAGAAATTCAAAAAATTCAGAATTCACAGCTGTTTTTGACTATTCTCCGCAAATATGAAAACTTCAAATATAACGCCGAAGCAAACACATATACGATTCCCGAGGATATCGTATTGAACGAGGTGTTAAAAGCATCACACAGAGATGGAACACTCTTTGATGTTCCCGCTCAGATCGAGATAAGAGAAGCAGTCGTTACATTTTCAGAGGACGGCATGATAGCAACATTCAGCTGCGATTATTCACAGGCAATGGATATAGGTGACAGTATAGTAACCACCTCAGGCAAAACGACCTGGACATTCACCGATTTCGGAACAACAGTAATTGAATAATAAAAACGGACACATCAAATGGTAATTCCAAATGATGTGTCCATTTTTTTTGAAAGTTTTTGCGGAGCTTTTTTCAAAAAGCGACTAATCGCGTCCTCGCGTCCCCGCGTCCCTTTTACTTGCTTGCCTCTTCGATAGCAACTGCAACGGTCATACTAAGCCTCGGGGTTGTTACCTGCGCCAGATAATCGACGTAGAGCGAGTCTGCAAGCTTGCTTGTAAGCGAGCCGAGGAAGATTGCTCCACGAGCGTTGTGTGTAGCACAACAAGGTGCGAAGCACCAAGCATCAAGCATAGCGCAGAGGCGTAGCGAGTATGGAGTATAAGCCCATCATCTCTTTGCAGCAGACGCTTTGGGAGGGCTTCGGAGCGGGATGCTTTTCGAGAAGTCTTATATAATAAGACTTAGGGAGCTTTTGAACCATAAAATCATATTCGCCAAACACATCGTTTGCGTATTTTCTGAAAACATTATAACGCGTTTTGATGTCGCCGTAAACGATGTGTCTAAATAGTTTGCGAAAAGGTTGCATATTGATTTTATTGTCAACAATGCGTTGTTGGTATTTTTATATGCATATTCGCATATAAAAATACTTTATTTTGCAAACATGCATTGACAAATACTCGCAAGTGTGCTAAACTAGAAAAAACAAATCGTTTTGGAGGCATATTATATAACACCGACGGCGACGCTCTTGAACAGAGAAATATAACGATATATTTCAATGCCAGCGAGCCTATCTGCCTCACAGTTTCAGGCACAGACGGCAAAAACGAAAGCCGCCGCTTCAAGATGTATCTCGATCAAAATCCCACTATGTATTTTAAGGGTGAAGGACTTATCGC
>JAGCJD010000127.1 GCA_017648425.1 Clostridia bacterium
ATGGATTTGCCAAGCGATTGCTTATCCGTGTTTATAGCGATAAATTCAACGCCCCTTACACCAGAAGCTATCATTCGGTTAACAGCGTTTACTCCGCCGCCGCCGACACCGACAACCTTTATATTTACCGCATATTCACAAGCCTCGTTGTGTTCAAAATTCATTTGCCTTTCCTCCTGCATATCCTAATTTTTATTTTGCAAGTACATTAACTATATAATAATATATTTCTTTATATTTTTCAATACCTTTTTTGAAAATTATACAATTTCTTAATATTTTATTCGGCAAGGACTTGAAAAAAAGCACAAAATGTTGTATAATTATCTCATATATTTGATATCTTGTTTTTATACGCAAAGCAAAATAAAAAGCGAGGAAAATATGATAACAATTTATATTTTACAAACCGATAAGCTGGATCTGTCACTTATTGAAGCTCTTCCCTTTGGAGATGTTGAAAAAAGCCGAATTGCGGCAATAGAGCACTCGCAGCACAAAAAGGAAAGTCTCGGCGGTCTTATTGCTCTTTGGCGTCTTTTAAAAAAGCGGGGCATCTCGCTTCCGCCAAATATAATTCGCCTGCAAAACGGAAAGCCGTGCTTTGCAGACGGATCTATGCCGTTTGGAATCTCACATTCTCACACAATTGCCGCCGCCGCGCTAGGCGACGCGGATTGCGAAAGCATTGGCTTTGACCTTGAAGTGCTTGACAACAAGGTCAACACGCTTGATATAGCATCAAGATTTTTCAGTGCTGATGAGCAAGCTGAATTTGAGAAGAACAAAAAAACAGACGAGGCGTTCTTTTCAATTTGGACGGCTAAGGAAGCCTTGGCAAAGCTTGACGGAAAAGGTCTTAGCGCCATTCTTTCGGATACAAAAAAACGCTCGGATATATATATTTCAAGGCTTACGGTAGATATTGGTGACAAGCGGGCTGTGCTTTCGATTGCTTGTAAGAGCAAGGATCAGCCAATACAGATTTTTAAAGATAGAGAGGAACAACTGTGACTTACAGAACAGAACACGACTCAATGGGCGATGTCAATGTTTCCGCAGATAAGCTGTGGGGCGCGCAGACGCAAAGAAGCCTTGAAAATTTTAAAATTGGCGTAGGCACGGAGATAATGCCGATAGAGATAATTCGCGCATTCGGAATATTAAAGCGTTCCGCGGCAGTGGTAAACTCCGTTATGTGCCCCCAAAAAATGACCTCGCAAAAGCTTGAATATATAAAGCAAGCGTGTGATGAGCTTATATCTGGAGAGCTTGACGAGCATTTCCCTCTTGTGGTATTTCAAACGGGCTCGGGAACACAATCCAACATGAATGCAAACGAGGTAATTGCTAACAGAGCAAATCAGCTCGCAGGTGAAAAGCTTTTGCATCCCAATGACGATGTGAACATGTCACAATCCTCAAACGACACATTTCCCACAGCAATGCACATTGCGGCAAGGCTTTCTATTGAGGAAAGGCTGTTGCCCGCCCTCAAGGCGCTGATAAGCACGCTCATTCGGCTTGAAAAGGAAAACGAGTGCGTGATAAAATGCGGCAGAACACATTTACAGGACGCAACACCTATATCGTTCTCACAGGAAATTTCGGGTTGGAGAGCATCTCTTGAAAAGGATATGCAAATGATAGAGCTGTCGCTCCCCGCTATTTCAGAGCTTGCTCTTGGCGGAACAGCGGTAGGCACGGGACTAAACGCGCCCAATGGCTTTGACACTGCGGTCGCTCAGGAGATAAGCTGTTTGACAGGCTACACATTCACATCAGCCACTAATAAATTTCATGCTCTTACCTCAAAGGACGAGCTTGTTTTTGCGCACGGCGCAATGAAGGCGCTTGCCTGCGACCTTATGAAGATAGCTAACGATATACGCTGGCTTGCCTCAGGTCCTCGCCTTGGACTAGGGGAGATAAGCATTCCAGAAAATGAGCCCGGCTCATCTATAATGCCAGGAAAAGTAAATCCTACACAGTGTGAAGCGGTAACTATGGTTGCCGTTCAGGTAATGGCTAATGATTTGGCAGTTGGATTTTCAGCATCGCAGGGCAACTTTGAGCTCAATGTTTTTATGCCCGTTTGCATATATAATTTTTTGCAGTCTGTCCGTCTGCTCTCCGATGCAATAGCATCGTTTGATAAAAATTGCGTATCGGGAATTACCGCAAACAAGAAAAAAATGAGCGATAATCTCAACAATTCGCTTATGCTCGTCACCGCCCTCAATCCTTATATCGGATATGAAAATTCCGCAAAAGTAGCAAAGCTTGCATATGAGCAAGGAATTACCTTGAAACAGGCATGCACGAGCCTTGGATTTCTTTCCGAGGAAGAATTTGACAAGGTATTCAAGCCTTGGCAAATGATATAGGTAATTCATGACAGCAAAGCAAATACTTGAAGAATATAAGTTCACTTCCGAGCTTCACGCTCACTCAAAACCCGTAAGCGGCTGTGGTAAATTTTATGCAGAAGAGGTAGTGGACATATACCACAATGTCGGTTGCAACACGCTGACGCTTACAAATCACCTTACCGAAAAGCATCTTATAGAAAGAACAGAGGCTCAGCTTGCGGAATTTTACCTTTCGGATTACTACAAGGCATGCGAACAGGCAAAAAAGGTGGGCATGAATGTTGCATTCGGCGTGGAAATTCGGTTTACGGGCAGTTATAATGAATTCCTCGTTTACGGAATATGCCCTGATGATATGGAAAAGCTCATACACTATATTAATACAGACATTGAAACATTTTACCGTGAATTTAAAAACGACAAAAATGTTATAATCCACGCGCACCCCTACCGAATGAAATCAGAACCAAATTCCGTGGCTTATGTTGACGGAATAGAAACATTTAACTGTCACCCAGGTCACAACTCGCAAATTGCGTATGCGTGCCGTTTGGCTCGTGAAAACGGTCTTTTAGTAACGGGAGGCAGTGATTTTCATGAGGAGGACAGACATGCGACATGCCTTATGAGAACAAAATGGGAGCTTAAAAACTCCTACGACATTGCAGAGGCTATTAAATCAAAGGACTTTGTGCTTGATATATTCGGGCATATCGTCCTACCATACTTGTATTAAAAAGGAGCAAAAAATGGCAAAAAACTATACTTGGAAAATAAACGACACGCTTGAGGACGGAAGCGAGATATTGCACACGGTAACGCTTAAATGCTCAAATCTTTCCGGCAAGGCTATCGTTTGCATTGACGGAGATGAGTATGATATAAGCGTAAAGCCGTTCGGCTTGAAAGGAACTAATCAGGTATTCAGGCTTGGCGAAAGCCCTGCGGTTCTTGATTTTCCTAAAAAGGGAGAGCCTACCGTAACAGTCAATGGAGAAAAGATAGAAAAGGCATAATACAAAAAACGGCATAGAACTCAAAAAAGTTCTATGCCGTTTTTTATTATTCAATCAGTTGAACCAATCGCCAAAGTCAAGTCCGCCTGCATTGCCTGCGTTCTCTGCCTCAGCCTGCTTGTCCTCTTTGTTTGCTACCTGTGCGCCATCCTTCATTTTTGTAAATCCGGTAGCGATTATGGTAATTCTCATCTCGTCCTCAAGCTCCTGATCAAACGCAACACCGAATATTACATTTGCATCGGCACTGCACTCGTCTGTGATCATCTGGCAGGCAAGATCAACATCCTCAAGTCCAATATCGGGAGATGCGGAAATGCTGATAATAACACCAGTTGCGCCCTCGATAGAGGTTTCGAGCAAGGGGCTGGAAATAGCCATTCTTGCAGCTGTTTCTGCCTTATCCTTACCTGTTGCGCTACCAACACCCATGTGAGCAAGTCCGGAATTGGTCATAACATTGGTAACATCGGCAAAGTCAAGGTTGATAAAGCCTGCTACATTTATAAGCTCGGAAACGCTCTGTACACCCTTTCGGAGAACATCGTCTGCCTCAGAGAATGCGTTAAGAAGCGTTATTCTTGTATCGGATACAAGTTTAAGTCTTTCATTGGGGATAACTATGAGAGAGTCAACATACTGACTGAACTCTGCAATTCCCTCGTTTGCCTGCTCCATACGCCTTTTACCCTCAAATGCAAAGGGCTTTGTTACTATACCAACAGTAAGTATATCCATTTCATGAGCTATACGCGCTACAACGGGAGCAGCTCCTGTACCCGTTCCACCGCCCATTCCTGCGGTAATAAATACCATTTCAGCCCCCTGAAGCAAAGCCTTTATATCGTCTATGGATTCCTCAGCGGCTCTTTCACCGATGCTAGGATTTGCTCCTGCTCCAAATCCCTTTGTTATCTTTTCTCCGATAACAAGCTGTGTAGTAGCAAGAGAATTGCGGAGAGCCTGACGGTCTGTGTTTATAGTTACAAACTCAACTCCCTTTACTCCTGATGCTATCATGCGGTTTACAGCGTTGTTTCCACCGCCACCAACACCGATAACCTTAATGCAAACATTGCTCTCGCATGCATCATCACGTTCAAAAGTCATGTTAAAAATCCTCCAAATTTAAGTTTTCACCCCGTGAATTCGGGTGAGCATATTCCTACTAATATAATAATATATTTTAGCTTTTTTTTCAAGTGGTTTTGATAAAATTAAAGATAATTTTACAATTTCGATTTAATATGTTTTTATTGTTATTTTTATTAACCGATATAAGAAAAAAGCGCTGACCTTAATCAAAGGTCAGCGCCTTTTTTATTTAAATTAATACATTCCGCCCATGCCGCCGGCACCCGCCATTGCGGCGTTTGCTGCTGCCTCGGCAGCGGGATCCTTCTTATCCGCAACTACGGATTCGGTGGTAAGGATTACAGACGCGATGGATGCTGCATTTTGAAGTGCAGAGCGTGTTACCTTGGTAGGATCGACTATACCTGCCTCCATCATGTCGCAGTAGACCTCGTTGTAAGCGTCAAAGCCGTATCCGATCTTTCCGCTCTTAACGATCTCGTTTATAATTACTCCGCCATCAAAACCTGCGTTAGCCGCGATCTGGCGAACAGGCTCTTCAAGTGCTTTGAGAACTATGCGAACACCTGTCTTTTCGTCACCATCAACGGTTTCAACAAGCTTTGCAACCTCGGGAATAATGTTGAGATAAGCAGTTCCGCCTCCTGCAACCATTCCCTCCTCAACTGCCGCGCGAGTTGCGTTGAGCGCATCCTCAATGCGAAGCTTCTTTTCCTTCATTTCAGCCTCGGTAGCCGCACCAACCTTGATAACAGCAACACCGCCAGAAAGCTTTGCAAGTCTTTCCTGAAGCTTTTCACGGTCAAAGTCAGAGGTGGTTTCCTCAATAGCGACCTTGATCTGTCCTATACGAGCCTTTATCTCGTCAGCAGCACCTGCTCCGCCAACGATTATAGTATTCTCCTTGTTTACCTTCACCTGTCTTGCCTGACCAAGCATATCAAGAGTTGCGTC
>JAGCJD010000128.1 GCA_017648425.1 Clostridia bacterium
AATAAGGATAGCGGGACTTGTTCTTGTGCTTGGCGGAATGCTTGGAGTTTTGGGAATGGTCGTCGAGCTTGTAAGAGAGATTGGAATTGACGAGAATGCTACGCATTATTCCTCAATAATGTTAAGGGGACTTGGAATAGCGGTGCTGTGCCGTGTGTGCTCGGACATCTGTCGGGATTGCGGGGAAGCAACGGTCGCGTTTGCGGTTGAGAGTGCGGGAAAGCTCGGAAGTATAGTTCTTGCCGCGCCGGCAGTTCTTGATATAGTTGAGATCGCGAGATCTATATCGGATAAATTGTAATGTCTTGGACAAGGAGTATGAAAAAGAGATGTATTGCAATAATTCTTGTGGGAGCGGTCGCGTTTTCTCTCCATGTAAGCGCCGAACAGACGGAAGCGGAGATAGCAAACTCGTTCTCGAAAATCGCAGACGAGGTCGCAAACACCTCGGGCTCAGAGGTGGCTTCGGGACTATCGGGAGAGAATATTGAAAATACGGCTGATATTTTACTTGAATTTTTAACGCCCGAGCAGGTTCTTGACGAGCTTTTTGGAATGATCAAGGAAGCCTTGCCGTCTGCACTATCGCTTCTTTGCATGATAACGGGGCTGGTCGTTCTTTCGGCAGTCTGTAATTCTATTTGCTCGTCACTCGACACGGGAGGGATATCAAACGGATTTTCATTTTTATCTACCTCGGTGATAATAGCGGGAGTGCTTACGAGCGTTATAGGTCAATTTGATCGTATAACGGATTTTTTTGAGGGGATCTCATCTCTTATGAACGGAATGATACCGATCACGGGTGCGGTTTGGGCTATGGGCGGAAATGTGGGTAGCGCAAGCTTGGGTACGGCTACGCTTTATGCTATGCTTGGAGCTACCGAATGGCTTTGCTCTAAGACACTGTTGCCCGTGTGCTATATCATGGGTATTGCCGCTATTTGTTCGGGACTTTCGGGCGGAGGAGTGCTTGATGGCTTTGTGAGCGGAGTTAAAAGAGTTTATGGCTTTTTTATAGGTGTTATAATGACGGTGTTCGTGTTCGTTCTGGGAACACAGACAACTGTATCCGCTGCCGCCGATACGGTAGCTGCAAGAAGCGCCAAGCTGATAAGCGCTACAATAATTCCCGGAGTGGGTGGCGCGGTCGGCGAAACGCTGAGAACAGTGGCGGGAAGCGTTGAATATATAAAAAGTGTAGTGGGGGTAGGCGGAATAGTGCTGATAGTCGTTCTTACTCTGCCAACTCTTATAGCTCTGTTGCTTACCAGAACAGTGTTCTTGCTTACATCAACGCTTTCAGATACGCTGGGGTGTAAAAGAGAAGCGCGGTTGTTGTCGGAGCTTAGCGGAATATACGGATTTGTTTTAGGCGCGGTGGCTGTGTGCTCTGTTGCGTTTATAATAGCTCTTTCGCTGTTCGTAAGATGCGCGGTAGCGCTTGACTGAGTTGTATGAAGGAATATCTTATAACGCTTTTTCTGGTGTGTCTGGTGTCCGCGATAGTCAAGACTGCTTCCCCAGAGGGAGCGATGAAAAAGTATATTGATATACTTTGTTCAGTGTGTGTTATATCTGCTGTAATATTACCTATTTCAACAGAAATTTCAAGTATTGACAGTATTTCACAAGTGCTTTTTGGAGATATGGATACAGAAAGCGAGAACTATGACGAAATTTACAATAATTATTTGTTGGAGCATAGTAAAGAAAATGCAGAGCGTGTACTTGAAGAGGAGCTTTGCAGACTGTTTGGAAAACAGAATGGGGCTATTGGGATACACCTCGGTTTACAAGATGATGGAGTGTCGGTGAGCGTGAGCTCAGTAAAGGTGATATTAACGCCAGCTGCCATTGATTGCGCCCCTCGAATAATAGAGGAACACCTGCTTGAACGCACGGGTTGTAAATGCGAAATAATATATGATAATATTAATGAATAATACTATATAATAGAAAAATAACTAATAAAGTCGATATTTGTCGGAGAAATAATAATGTCGGAAAAAACTATTAAAAGAAATAATAAGAGCCAAAAAATAATATTTCTTTTACTCGGGGGAATGCTTGGCGTAATATTGCTCATATTTGGAAATCTCGCTGATAACAGTAAACAAGAGGTGGAGCAAGCGGTAGAATCAGGCGTTGAGGTCACTGATGCGGACGCATATGCCGCAATGCTTGAAGAGAGAGTTGAGCGCATATGCTCTCAGGTCTCGGGAGTTGGAAGTGTTGAGGTGTTCGTTAGTCTTAAAGGTGGATACCGTACTGTTTATGCTGTGGATACTCAAAGCAGCTCATCGGGATATAAGAGCGAGATAGTAATGTCGGGAAGCGGCTCTGACAAAAGGGCTGTTGTGACCGCTTACCAAAACCCCGAGATAGCGGGTGTGGGGATAGTTTGCTCGGGCGCAAGCAATGAAAGTGTAAGAAATCAGATAATATCTCTCGTGTCCGCTTCGCTTGACATAGGATCAAATAAAATTTTTGTTGCGGCTTCGGCATATACTCCGTCATAAAAAACGAGTGGCTCAAATATATATTTAGCGTAGAACAAAAATTCGGAGGAAAGAATTATGAAATTTGATAATTTCAAAACCAAATTTACCGATTTCTGCCGAAAAGTCGGTAAAAGAAACTTTATTATTTTCGGCGCGGTGCTCTTGACGGTGGTGGCGGTTGGCGTAAATCTTATGATCTTCTCCGGCAAAAACGATGATGGGCACGATTACAGTGAAAACGCTGGTATGGATTCGGGTGTGGTAAACAGTACTGACAACGCGCAGAACGGTAATGTAGAGGATGTGGATTCGTATTTTTCAAGTATTGCTGTTGACCGTCAGAGAGCAAGAGATGAGGCTATCGAGGTGCTTCAAGCAATAGTTGACGATGCTTCGTCAACGGAGGCTGCAAAAACTGAGGCATCAACTCAGATAAGCACACTTGCATCGATAATGCAAAAGGAATCGAATATTGAAACTCTTATCATAGCTAAGGGCTTTGAGGAATGTATTGCGGTGATAAGTGACGGAAGCGCGAGTATTGTTGTAAGGAGTGACGGACTTAC
This sequence comes from Clostridia bacterium, assembly GCA_017648425.1. Taxonomy (GTDB): domain Bacteria; phylum Bacillota; class Clostridia; order Oscillospirales; family CAG-272; genus HGM12713. The sequence continues at coordinate 3,071 of JAGCJD010000128.1, forward strand.
TCCCGCACAACTTGCCCAGATAAATGAGATAGTATATGAGCAGGCGTCCATCAAGCCTGTAAATGTAAAGATCATACAAAGATAATCAACAGTCAAGGTTTCCGTTTTGCCTGTGTCTGCATATCATATAACTGAATAATAAGTAAGGAGGCAGACATTTATGGATTCGGAATCAGAAAAGAAATTTTTTGCAGCGGCAAATACTTCCGAGGGCTTTAAGAGTTATTTTGAGGAAATATTTTTTGCTCCGAGCATCAAAAAAAGATACATAATAAAGGGTGGTCCCGGCACGGGGAAGAGTAGCTTTATAAGGCGCGTAGCGGCTTCGGCAGAGAACGCGGGACATGGCGTTGAATATTATTATTGCTCGTCCGACACGCGTTCTCTTGACGGTATAGTTGTGGACGGTACACTAGCTATGCTTGATGGCACAGCGCCTCATTCTTATGATACTGTACTGCCTGCCGCTTGTGATGAGCTGATAAATCTTGGGGAATTTTGGAGAGCGGACGAGATTTTTCGTAATGCTGATGCTATTCGTCTGCTTGACAAAGAAAAAAAGCAAGCATATTCGCTTGCATATGAGTTTTTACGCGCGGCAGGCGCGGTTAAAAAATGTATGGAAAGCGTTCACAGAGAGCTTTTGCTTGAAGAAAAGCTTGGCAAGGCTGTAAAAAGGGCTTTTGATAAGCTCGGTCTTGGGGGTAACGCAGGCGGAGCGCAGCATACAAGGCAGACCGTAGCGCTAGGAGCTTGCGGCGAGATAAGGCTTGATACGCTCAAAGGCTTAGCAAGGGTAAGATACGGAATTGACGATTACTATGATACGGCGTGGGCGTTTCTTTCAAGATTATTGGAGCTTGCAAGGAAAGGCGGTTGCGAATGCTTTGTGTCGTATGATAATTTTTCTCCGTCTTGTCCTACCGAAATATATTTTCCCGAATGCTCCGTATGGTTCGGAGCTTCCGACGCTCCTGAGGATATTCGAATAAATATGAAAAGATTTATCGACCATGAGCTGTTGACGAAAAAAAGAAGCGCTTACAGGGCGTCAAGGCGTTGCTTTGAAGTGACACGGGAAATGGCGCTTTCATCACTTAGTCGCGCAGGGCGGGCGCATTCCAAGCTTGAAGCATATTATGTTTCGAATATGGACTTTGCTCGTCAGAGTGAATATTGCTCGAGATTTATAGGGGCGCTTAGTCTTTGATATGTTTTGCTTGACAAAACAGAGGGAATGTGTTATAATCACAGAGTAACTTTGCTAAACGGTCGCGTGGTATTGCGCCGAAAGGTATTACCATGAGGAAAGTCCGGGCTTCACAGGGCAGGATAACTGATAACATCAGCCGAAGGTGACTTCAGGGAAAGTGCAACAGAAATAGACCGCCCGCAGTTTGCGGGTAAGGGTGGAAAGGCGAGGTAAGAGCTCACCCACTCCTACGGTAACGTAGGTTTGCTGTAAACCCTATCCGAAGCAACACCGTATACGGGTCGTTTGCCCGACACATACCCGTAGGTGGCACAGACTCAGCATGAGTTGAAGCATATCGGTGACGGTATGCGAAGATTGATGACCGTTCACGACAGAACCCGGCTTATAGGCAGAGTTCCAGAGAACGCAGTAAGGCTTTACTGCGTTCTTTCTTTTATCGTAATAAACATCAGCATTCCGCCCACGGCTGTTATAATCGCGGACATAATGCTGTACTCAATCATTTCTGCGCATATTCTTATGAGTGGCTCTCTCGGCAGTAAAGCTTTGTTTACGGAATAGTACAGAAAAACTCCGCACACATGGCACAAGACTGCGTAAATACCGTAAACAAGCACCTTTATATGTATGTTTTTCATTGTTTACCTCCGATCAGTTGTAATTATATTATAAATAAAAATGAAGCTTCTTTCAATGCGAAATATATTCCCGTTTTGGAAAAAACTATTTACTTTTCCACTAAGATGTGTTAAAATATAGGAGTAATTAAAAAAGAGAGAGGCAGAGTTTTATTTATGAAATGTCCCGTTTGCTCATCACCTGACAGTAAGGTTATAGATTCGCGTCCGATAGAGGACGGCAACAGCATTAAAAGACGCAGAGAGTGTATTGTTTGTCAAAAAAGATTTACTACATTTGAGATAATAGAGACTGTACAGATAATTGTTAAAAAGAAGGACGGAACTAAGGAGATATTCGACAGAAACAAGCTCATGTCGGGAATACTCAAAGCATGCTATAAGCGACCTGTTGACGCGGAGGAGATAGTTGCCGAGATAGAAACGGAGCTTCAAAATATGCTTACAAGCGAGATAACCACTGTTGAAATAGGCGAGATGGTAATGTCAAAGCTTCAAAAGCGTGACGAGGTCGCGTATGTACGATTTGCGTCAGTTTACAGAGAGTTTAAGGATATTGATACATTTCTTGCGGCGCTCAAACAGCTTCAGGGAAAATAAAATTAAAAAGCGTGAGGATAAAAAGTGCTCCTCACGCTTTTTGATTGCAAAAAAAGTATCAAAACGGCCCTGCTTTGCCATAATAAAGGTAAGAGGATAGTTAAAACGCCATTTTTTTACTAAAAATTTCCTAAAATTAGCACTGTTCACAGATAATTAACAAAAAAATTTTAAAAAGCCCTTGACAAGAATGGGGAAAAGTAATAAAATTTATATCGTAGGTTAGCACTTAACCCTTTTGAGTGCTAAAATGCAAAAATTCAAAGCAAATGGAAAGGAGATGCGAGTTGGCAAACGAGATTTCTGCGCTCAGCGAAAGAAAAAAGCAAATATTAAAGGCTATCGTTGAGGCGCATATAGACGGCGGAGAGCCTGTCGGATCAAAGTATATATTGCAAAACACTCTCATGTCCTGTTCCTCTGCAACTATAAGGAACGAGATGGCGGAGCTTGAGCAGATGGGATATCTTGTTCAGCCTCACACCTCTGCGGGCAGAGTGCCAAGTGAGGCGGGATACAGATTTTATGTTGACACTCTAGTTGAGCAGTATGCTAAAACTACTCATGAGGTCGTAAAGATAAATCAATTGCTCAGAGCAAAGATGTCCGAGATAGATCAGATACTTGAAACGGCATCACGGCTTGCTTCAAGCATGACAAACTACACGGGAATAGCCATAAAGCCAAAGGCTCCATCCGTAACCATGTCGCGTTTTGAGATAATCTCCATTGACAGAAATCATTTTGCAATGGTCATGATAACCTCGTCGGGAACGGTTAAAACAAAAAGGATAACAACC
>JAGCJD010000129.1 GCA_017648425.1 Clostridia bacterium
GCTTTACAAAACGGCATCGGTGCTTTCCGATCACATAAAAGAGGAGGCTGCCAATGTAGCTTACGGTGAGGACGGCTTTTCTATAATGCCGTATAACTACTCACAAATGAACGACCACCTCTCAACCGCCTTTGACAAGGCGTGCGACAAATACGCGTTTATACCAAGACTAAACAGCAGAGTAAAACCCGTAATGCTCAGTAACGCAATGTCTTACACACATATAACGGGAGTATATACCTTTTTTACGGGAGAGGCAAATATAAATGTTGCATTCCCCGAATATACCATTCCCTACACGGCGGCTCATGAGCTGTCGCATCAGAGAGGAATAGCCAAGGAAAATGAGGCTAATTTCATGGCGTTTCTCGTGTCCGTAGAGGCAGACGATAGCTATATAAGATACAGCGCGTATTTGAATTTATATGAATATGTTCTTTCAGCGCTTGCAACCGCCGACACGGAGCTGTATATTCAGGCTTATTCCAAACTGCCTATACAAGCAAGGCAGGAACTTGCGGCTTATTCTGTATTTTACGACAAATACAGAGATTCCACTGCATCGGACATTTCAAATACCGTCAATGATACCTTTTTAAAAATCCATGGCACCGAGGGCACTAAGAGCTACGGAATGGTGGTAGATCTTGCGGTTGCTTACTTTAAAAGCTAAAATCAGTAAAATTCAAGATACATTTTGAATATAATTGTAATTGTGTAGAAAAATTCAGACAAGGAGGGGCTTCTGTGGAAAAGTTAATAATCAGAGGCGGAAAGCCGCTTAACGGCGATGTCTTTATAAGTGGCATGAAAAACTCCGCGCTTCCCGTAATTTTTGGAACAATTGCTGCAGGTGATGTATGTACCATAGGAAACATTCCTGATGTAAGTGATATAGCGCTGGCATTTGATATACTTCGTTCAATGGGCGCAAAGGTAAGATTTATAAATACCGATACGGTAATTATAGACACGACTAATGTAATGCGTAAAAGTCCCCCTCTCGAATATGTCAGTAAAATGAGAGCATCTACCTATATTTTGGGAGCTATGCTCGGAAGATTTAAGGAAGCGCAGGTCGGTTATCCGGGTGGGTGCGATTTTGGTACGCGTCCTATAAATCAGCACCTCAAAGGCTTCGAGCTTCTTGGGGCAAGAGTTGCATATGGAGGTGACGGTAATATCAATGTCACCGCCTCCGAGGGACTTAAAGGCAATTTCATTTATTTTGATATTGCATCGGTAGGCTCTACCATAAATGTCATGCTTGCAGCTATTTTTGCCGAGGGAACAACAGTTATCGAAAACGCCGCTCGCGAGCCGCACATTGTGGATACTGCAAGCTTTCTCAACGCTTGCGGAGCAGATATTTCAGGCGCGGGAACGAGCATGATAAGAATAAGGGGCGTAAAAAAGCTGCACGGTTGTAATTATACATTAGCCCCCGATATGATAGAGGCTGGAACATATATGGCGGCAGCAGCTGCCACAAACGGCAATATCACGGTACGCAGAATAATTCCAAAGCACATGGAAGCTGTGACAGTAAAGCTTCGTGAAATAGGACTTTCCATTGATGTGGGTGACGATTACATAACGGTAAATTCAAACGGTGCTTACCGAGGAACTGAAATTCAGACAAACCCATATCCTGGCTTCCCCACCGATATGCACCCGCAATTCACCGCTATGCTCTGTCTTTCAAACGGTATCAGTAAGATAACCGAAAGAGTGTGGGACGGCCGCTTTAAATATGTTGATGAGCTTTTAAAAATGGGAGCTGATATAACCATTGACGAGGGCTCGGTAATTATCAACGGCATAAAGCATTTTAAGGGAGCGGCTGTCAAGGCAAGCGACCTTCGAGCGGGAGCAAGCCTTGTAATTGCAGGACTTGCCGCAAACGGAGAAACGACTGTCACGGGCATAGAATGGATCGACAGAGGCTATGAGGCTCTTGTTGATAAATTAAGAATGCTCGGCGCAGATATACAAAGAGTAGAATATTAAAAAGAATAGCCGCTCACAAAAGTGAGCGGCTATAAAATTTATATCAATTGTTTTCGTCTTGCTCTGCTTGTTGCTTTGCAAGCTTTTCATCCATTTGCTTACGCAGGGCATCTATTTCATTTAGAACTCTCGCCCTCTCCTTGGGTGGAAGCAAACGGAATTTGAATATAAGCGTTCTCTCGTTCTCGGGTAGATCATAATACTTAGGCTTCTTTTTAAGATCAGTGCGTCCAAGCAAATAATCAACCGAAACATCAAGAA
>JAGCJD010000130.1 GCA_017648425.1 Clostridia bacterium
AAAATTCAAGGGACTTGTTGCCGCTGATGAAAGACTACCTTCAAACTCAATAGTTATCGGAAGACCTATAATGTCTTGTTGTGTTGACGATATTCAATACGGCGGTCTTATAAGCGTTTTCAAAACGAGCAACACACCAAAAAGTGAATCTTGGGTAACGGTAAAGGGAACTATTAAAATTGAAAAGCACAGCCTTTATAGGCAAAAGGGACCTGTGCTTTATATTGAAGCTACCGAATTCGCAGTCCCGCCAAAGCAAGTTGTTGCTACCTTCTATTGATAAAAAAACACCGTTGAGATATTTTATCTCAACGGTGTTTTTTTATTCAAGCTCTCCTGCGACAGGCGCATCGAGCCTTACAATTTCCTTTTCAACAAGCTTTGGCAGGGAAATACCCTTAACGCAATCCTCGTCAATAATGACAGTAGAAACATTATCCTTTGATGGAACATCATACATAACGGGCATCATGAGGTTTTCCATAATAGAGCGCAGACCTCTTGCTCCTGTATTTCGCTCAATAGCAAGGTTTGCTACTGCGGCGAGAGCAGAATCGTCAAATTCAAGGTCAACTCCGTCCATTTCAAGAAGCTTTTGATATTGCTTTACAATAGAGTTTTTAGGCTCTTTCAAAATTCTTACAAGAGCATCTCTATCAAGCTCGTCAAGCGGTACTGCAACGGGAATTCTTCCAACAAGCTCGGGAATAAGTCCGAATTTAACAATATCATGAGGAGTTACATCCTTATAAATACCAACCTCAATTCTTTCTGACTTCTTCTTTATCTCACTGGCAAAACCAATTGCTTGATTACCTCTACGCTTTTCTATTATCTTATCAAGTCCCTCAAAAGCGCCGCCGCAAATAAACAAGATATTCTCCGTGTTTATCTGTATAAATTCCTGATTTGGGTGCTTACGACCACCTTGCGGAGGAACATTAGCAACTGTGCCTTCAAGAATTTTCAAAAGCGCTTGCTGTACGCCCTCACCCGAAACATCACGGGTTATAGAACGATTTTCACTTTTTCTTGCTATCTTATCGATCTCATCGATATAGATTATACCTTTTTCAGCACGCTCTATATCATAATCGGCTGCTTGAATAAGTCTTAACAAAATATTTTCAACATCCTCACCGACATATCCTGCCTCGGTAAGTGTGGTTGCATCAGCTATGGCAAAGGGAACTTTGAGTGATCTTGCCAAGGTCTGCGCTAAATAGGTCTTACCAACACCGGTATTTCCTATGAGGAGCACATTGCTCTTTTGCAGATCTATATGGTTGGAAGCATCAGCTTTATTGCCCTTAGCGCCCTTATCCTTGTTATAGAGAATGCGTTTGTAATGATTATATACAGCAACTGACAACACTCTCTTTGCCTGATCCTGACCAATGACATATTCATCAAGCATTTCTTTAATTTTCGCGGGCTTTGGTAATGTATCAAATGATAGTTCATCGCTGTCCGCATGCATTGCAACAGTATTTTCATATATCAGATCTTGACATGCGTTTACGCAAAAATCACAAATATATACACCCGTTGGAGAAGGAATAAGAAAATTCACCTGATTTTCAGTTCTCCCACAAAACGAACAATATCTGATATTTGAATTGTTATTGCCCTTTGACGAATTATTTGAAGCCATTTAAAAAATCCTTTCAGGAAAAATTAAGCTCTTTTCTCAAAGATCTTATCTATCAGTCCGTATTCAAGAGCCTGTTTAGCAGTCATGAAATTATCACGCTCTGTATCTCTTGCGATCTCCTCAACTGTGCGACCTGTGTTTTGAGCAAGAATTCTGTTGAGATTATCTCTTGTACGCAAAATAAGCTCAGCCTGAATTTTTATATCTGTCGCCTGTCCCTTTGCACCGCCCAAAGGCTGATGTATCATTATCTCACTATTGGGAAGAGCAATACGCTTACCCTTTGTTCCTGCGGACAACAGAAAAGCTCCCATGCTTGCCGCCATTCCTATACATATAGTAGAAACATCGCATTTAACATAGTTCATGGTATCGTAAATAGCCATTCCTGCCGTTACAGAGCCACCGGGACTGTTAATATAAAAGCTTATGTCCTTATCGGGGTCCTGAGCTTCAAGAAAGAGAAGCTGTGCAACAACTAAGGAGGCAGTAGTATCATTTACCTCATCGGACAAGAAAATTATTCTGTCATTAAGCAGACGAGAAAAAATATCGTATGAGCGTTCGCCCTTACTTGTTTGCTCTACTACCATAGGAACTAAAGCATTATAGATACCGTCATTCATATTGAACATAACTGCCTCCAAAAAATATAATAATATTGAATTGATTTAATTACTTGGTTTTGATTACGGCCTTTTCCTTAACAAAGTCCATAGCCTTCTTAACCTTCATGTCAGCCGCGATAGCAGCGGAATCAATGCTTGCCTTTACCTGCTCAAGCTCTACGCCATAAGCAGTAGCAATATTCTGATATTCCTCGTTGATATCGTCCTCACTAGCTTCAAGATTTTCAAGAGCAGCTATCTTTTCAAGAGCTAATCTTGCCTTTACCTGCTTCTCAGCCTGAGGTCTCATCTGCGTGCGAAGCGCATCGAGAGTAAGTCCGGTGTACTTAAAGTAAGTGCCAAGGTCAAGTCCCTGTGCGCGAAGTCTGTTATCGTAATCACGAACGAAGTTCTCGGTCTCCTCAACGAACATAGGCTCGGGAATATCAGCCTCAAGTTTTTCAATAAGAGCTTCAACAAGCTTTTCCTCTACTGCGTTATCAGCGGAAGCCTCGTGTCTCTTTTCAATTTTAGCCTTCAAATCAGCCTTATATTCATCCAATGTATCAAATTCAGATACATCCTTTGCAAAATCATCATCAAGCTCAGGAAGCTCTACCTTTGAAATAGAATGGATAGTTACTTTGAATACAGCTTCCTTACCTGCAAGATCCTCAGCATGGTATTCAGTGGGGAAGGTAACATTAACATCAAATTCCTCGCCGATGTTCTTGCCTGCAACCTGCTCCTCAAATCCGGGGATAAATGATCCTGAGCCAAGTTTGAGAGAATAATCAGTACCCTTACCACCCTCAAATGCAACACCGTCACAGAAGCCCTCAAAATCAATAACAGCAGTATCTCCCATTTCAGCAGCTCTGTCAGTTACATCTATTTCTCTGGAATTTCTTGCTCTTACAGTCTCGATCTCCTTGTTTACATCTTCATCGGTTACTGCAACAACTTCCTTCTCAACCTCAATGCCTGCATAGTCCTTAATTTCAACATCAGGCTTTACATAAACCTTTGCTGAAAGAACAAGACCGTTATCATCGATAGAAACTATATCAAACTCAGGCTGTCCAACAACAGCAAGCTTGGATTCGTCAAGAGCCTCGGGATATACGGTAGGAATTATATCATTGATAGCGTCTTCGTAGAAAACACCTGTTCCGTACATCTTTTCAATGATAGACTTAGGAGCCTTTCCTTTTCTAAATCCGGGAACTGATATGTTCTTTACCTGCTTACGATATACCTTTTCAACAGCAGCATCAAAGGTAGCCTTATCCACAGATATGTTCAGTTCGTATTTGTTTTTTTCGATAAGTTCACATTTTGTCAAACTCATTTGGTTTAAACCTCCGTTTGTATAATTTTTTATTTTTTACATACTTATATATTGTACTTTTTTTTGCGCAATTTGTCAATAGCTTTTCGGAAAAATCAGACAATTTTGGGAAGAAAATTGAGAAAATCTGCCGATATCATATAAAATTTTATACCATCATATTCTATACATTCCTGACACAAATAATTACCATGAATATGACCGTAATAACATCTCTTGATGTCATATGATTTAAGCAGTTCGAGTATCGGTTGACATTGAAATTCGCTCCAAATAGGAGGGAAGTGCATAAATGCAATTATTTCCTTTCCCGTAGAAAGACTTAAATGTTTAGCTTCATCCAACGACATTTTAAGTCTGATGCCCTCACGGTTTATTATCTTTTCATAATCAACATTTTCTTCGGCATTCTGCATTGATTTATCTGTAAACCAGCCACGCGAGCCCGCAATAATATAATTTTCAATCTCAATTGCGTTATTATTTAAAATTTGAATTGTATTTATATTATTATCCTTAAAAAAGGCACTCAGCTTGGAAACAGTTGACCACCAAAAGTCGTGATTTCCTTTCATGATTATCTTTTTTCCATTTAAAGCGTCAAGAAACAAAAGATCTTCAAGCGCATCGCTTGTTGTAAGCCCCCATGAAATATCCCCCGGAATTATAACTGTATCCTCATTTCCAACTACCAACTGCCAATTATCCCTTATTCTCGAAATATAATTTTTCCAACGCTTTCCAAAAATCTCCATAGACTTGTCGGCATTTACCGTAGCAAGATGAAGATCTGCAATTACAAAAACAGACATCAGATAATATCTCCGTGCATAAAAATTTTGAATTTGAAAATAATAATAGTATTCTTATCAAGGAGGTTTTTGAAAGAATGTATAGTAACGAAAAATGTGGCAGTAAAAGCAAAGGCTGCGGAACAGAAAAGGACCATATCAAGGGAATTAAGTGCGATGTTAAGAATTGTGTATATCACGACTGTGATACTCACTGCACTGCAACTGCTATCGCAGTTGGAAACAGCAAAAACGAAGCTTGCTGTGATACCTTCAAAGAAAGAACATGACCTTTTTAGATTGGGGCTGTCGCATAGCGACAGCCCATCTTTTTACATAAAGCTGTAAACCGCCTTGAGCATATCGTCCTTTTCGATAACCGTATCAAAGTTTATCTTTCTCTCAGAAAGCCCCTTAAGGGGATAAGATATTTCAGAATTTGTAAGTCTTGAAAGATCGTCAAGTGCTCCTGTGTCCTCAGATGCAGCGGCGCTTGTTATAGCCTCATAAACATCAGCTGCAAACTTATAAGGACTTGCAGTGGAAGCAACTATCATCTTTTTGCCGTCCTGTGTTTCGGCGATATATTGCTCGGCGCAATCAAGTGCAACCGAGGTGTGTGTATCTGCAAGATAGCCATACTCTTTATAAAATTTCTTAAGAGTTTGGCGTGTATTCTCTTGATCTGCAAAATATCCGACAAAATTCTCCGATATTAAATTCTTTATATCCTCGCTAACTGTGTAGATACCGTTTTCATTCAGTTGCTTCATATATTTAGCGGTTTCTTCAGCGCCTGCGGTGAAATAAAGAAGTCTTTCAAGGTTGCTTGAAATCAAAATATCCATTGAGGGAGAAATTGTTGTATGGAAAGCTCTGTTTCTGTTGTATGTACCTGTTTCCAAAAATTCTGTAAGAACATTATTATCATTGGAGGCGCAAATGAGCTTTGCAAGAGGAAGCCCCATGAGCTTTGCCAAATATGCCGCAAAAATGTTTCCAAAGTTACCCGTAGGCACACACACATTTATTTCTTCTCCAAAGCTAATATCGCCACTTGAAATAAGATCACAATACGCAGAAATATAATATACGATCTGAGGAGCAAGGCGTCCCCAGTTGATAGAGTTTGCGCTTGAAAGAATATATCCGCCTTCAAGAAGCTTCTGCTTTGCCTCAGCATCAGAGAATATCTTTTTCACGCCATTCTGAGCATCGTCAAAGTTACCCTTTATAGCGCAAACATTAACATTAGAGCCCGTCTGAGTAGCCATTTGAAGCTTTTGAACCTTACTTACGCCATCAACAGGGTAGAATACCATTATCTTTACACCGTCAACATCCTTATATCCCTCAAGAGCAGCCTTTCCCGTATCACCAGAAGTAGCGACAAGAATAAGCGCGGTATTTTCCTCTCCCGTTTTTGTAAGGGCTCTGGAAAGAAGTCTGGGCATTATCTGAAGCGCCATATCCTTAAATGCCGCGGTAGGTCCATGCCAAAGTTCAAGCGAATATATCGTATCATTTACTTTTTTAAGCTGTGCCGCTCCACCTGGGAACGAACTGTCGCAGTACGCCTTTTTACAATCGTCAAGCAGTTCTTCAAATGTGTAATCTGTCAAGAACTTCGAAAGCACGGTAGCAGCCCTTTCTGGATACGACATTCCACACATCTTTTCTATTTCCTCTCTTGAAATAGTCGGCAGGGAATCGGGAACAAAAAGTCCACCGTCA
>JAGCJD010000131.1 GCA_017648425.1 Clostridia bacterium
CAGGAACAGAACATTTTTGTCCTTGTGGAAAGCTCAACATGGACTTCAAGACCTATCACGGCTTCATACATATCGTTCATGGCTTGCACCTCGTTTCTTCAAGAGCATACGCGGTCTTGTAAAGCGTTTTTTCTGAAAATGGCTTGCCGAGAAGCTGAATACCTATCGGCATACCGTTGCCGTCAGCTCCCATTGGCAAAGTAAGAGCTGGAAGTCCCGCAAGACTTGCATATGCGCAAAATCCGTCCTGACGCCAAATGTCCAGCAGCTGTGAACTTTTATCCTCAAACCTGTACGCCGCAGTAGGCGCAACAGGCAAAAGAACGCTGTCGCATTCCTTAAATATATTTGAAAATGCCTGCTCTATCTGTCTTTTGGCATTTAACGCCTGCTTATAATACGAGCTTCTTCCCTCAAACGAAAGACAGTATGTGCCCAACAATATCCTGCGCTTCACCTCTTGCCCAAATCCATGTACTCGGGAAACAGTAAAAAGCCCGTCTATGTCTGTCACACTACTTGCGGCATAGCCATAACGCACGCCGTCAAATCTCGCAAGATTTGAAGCCGCCTCTGCAGAGGAGATAACATAATAAGCAGCAGTCGCCATATCCGTTGACGGAAGCTCCACCTCGATAACTTGCGCGCCTAAGCTCTCTAGCGTGCTTGCCGTTTTCAATATGCAATCACGAACCTCGGGTAAAGCCTGTCCCAACACAGAGAGAGGCAGACCTATTTTCATTCCTCTTATATCAGCATTTTCAATAACGAGCTCCGAATTCAACCCCACCGCAGTTTTATCATGCGTATCCTTGCCCGCCAATATCTGAAATATAAGAGCGCTGTCCTTAACAGAGGAAGTCAGCGGGCATATCTGTTCAAGAGATGATGAAAAGGCTATAAGCCCATATCGGGATACACTGCCGTATGTCGGCTTTATTCCCACAAGTCCACAAAACGCCGCGGGAAGCCGCGCAGAGCCGCCCGTGTCACTTCCAAGAGCGAATACACACTCTCCTGACGCCACAGCCGCCGCGCTTCCGCCCGAGCTTCCACCCGCGGTACGCTCGGTATCAAGCGGGTTTTTCGTAGCGCCAAAGCAAGAGGTGTCCGTTGCCGAGCCCATGCCAAACTCGTCCATATTGGTCTTTCCAAGCAGTATCGCGCCCTCGGAAAGTAGATTTTTCACTGCCGTTGCAGTGTAAGGGGAAACAAAATCATCAAGCATTTTTGAACCACAAGTCGTGCGTACACCCTCAACGCATATGTTGTCCTTGACAGCAAATGGTATTCCCTCAATAAGCCCTATCGGCTCACCATGTTTTATTTTTCTGTCACAAGCAGCCGCCCTTTCAAGAGCGCGCTCACAACTTGCGCTGATAAAAGCATTTACGACAGGCTCACTTTTTTCTATGCTTTCTATACAAGCAAGAGTAAGCTCGTAAGCCGAAAGCTCTTTTTTTCTGAGTAAAGCTGAAAGCTCTAATATATCGGTCTGCTTCATCACTGCTCCTCCTCGACTGTAAGAGGCACACGAATGTATCCATTCACAACGCGCTCATCTCCAAGTATCTCCCGGGCTGAGCAGTGTCGTTCAGCGGGTATGTCCTCGCGAGCGACAAGAGTATTGTCCTCACGCCTTATCTCCAATGGGTCGCTGTCGCAAAACTCACCCAGAATATTGGCAAATTCCGCAAAGCGCAACAGCTCCTCAGAAAATTCTTGTCTTTCCTCACGAGAAAGCGAGAGCTTGGCAGAGCCTTCTATTTCTTCTATATTAATATAAGGTAACGGCATATGCTTCCTCCCTATCTTTATACGCATATTTTAACATTATTAAAGCAGAATGTCAAGTTTTTTAAGCTCTATCAAGCGGTTTTTAAAAAAACAGACCTAAAACAAAACAGCCTTTTCAAAAAAAGGGGATAAAAGCAAAAATTTACATTTTATGTATTAACAATTAATACACACTTTGTTTACATTTTAACTTTTTGTAAAGGTTTTATACTCCACATTACCACTAAAAAAAGGGGTTTTTGGCTCTCACATTTTTATGTTTTGGTAATAATATATAAAAGGCTATAAAGCAAATTTTTGGATTTTAGGGAACAAAAAGTTTTCGTCAAGCCTGTGGAAAACTATGTTGATAGTGTGGAAAACCTTGATTTTCAAGGGTGTTTTGGGCTTGCAAAAATTTTTGCCTGTGGAAAACCTTTGGGGAATTTTTGTCAAGTGCTTTTTTTAAAAAAACAAAAATTTTCCCATTTGCACAAATCGACAAATTTACTCAAAAAGCTACTTCCAACTGACAAAAAATTCGGCAACGAAAAAAATCAGACGCTCTTTTCAGAGCGCCTGATTTTTTATCTTATTTTCAGTCTGTTGTGTAGTTGTCGAAGTAACCCTGAATATAAACTACGGGAGTACCCTTATCTCCCGAGCCCGAGGTAAGGTCACAAAGAGAACCTATAAGGTCGGTGAGTCTGCGAGGAGTTGTTCCCTCGGAGACCATATTTCCTACCAGGTCATCATCCTTTTGGTGTATCTTTTCCATAATAGCCTGTTTAAGCTCATCTCCGGAAAGAGCAGCGAACTCGTTATCAGCAAGATATTTGAGCTTTAACTCGTTAGGAGTTCCTTCAAGGCCTGCTGTATATGCGGGAGATACTACCGGATCTGCAAGCTCCCATATCTTACCCACGGGATCCTTAAACGCTCCATCTCCGTAAACCATAACCTCAACATTTTTGCCGGTCGCCTCAAAGATCCTTTTCTGGATAGCATCTACCACGGGCTGACAATCACGGGGGAACAGCTTTACCTGCTCCTCGGTCGCCTTGTTAGAGCCAAGCAGACCGTAATCCGCGTTAAATCCGCTTCCGTTCACGGGAGAGGAAAGTATCTCGTCCATTCCGTAAACTTTCTCAGCGCCTGCGGCACGCAAGATCCTCTTTGTTCTTGCTCTTGTGTGAATATCACAGGTGAGAACATTTTTGGTATAGGAAAGTATAGCCTTCGGGTCATTTGCAAAAACGACCTCGCACTCTGCGCCGCTCTCCTCAATAAGCGACTGGTAGTACTCTACATAGTCAACACCCGTAAATCTGTGCTTTTCATAACCGAAAAGCTCACGATATTTTTCGAGCGTAAGAACATCGCTGTAAGGATTAACACCCTTCTCATCAAGCGCATCAAGACTTATAAGATGGTTTCCTACCTCATCGGAAGGATAGGAGAGCATGAGAACTATCTTTTTTGCTCCCATTGCCATTCCTTTAAGACAAATAGAAAAGCGGTTACGGCTGAGAATGGGGAATATAACTCCAACGGTTTCCCCGCCGAACTTTGCTTTGACATCTGCGGCTATATCTTCAATAGTTGCATAGTTGCCCTGAGCTCTTGCAACGATAGCCTCAGTCATAGCTATAATATCCCTATCTCTTATTGCAAATCCGTCATCTGCGGCTGCTTCAAGAACAGAGCTTGTAACGATCTCTACTATATCGTCACCACTTCTAATAATAGGTGTACGCACACCACGGGATACCGTACCGATCATACGGCTCATAATAAAACACCCCTTGCTTTTTACCCCTGCATTTTTGCATGGGCCATTAGATTTTTAACAGTAATATTATACCAAAAACTCGCTTATTTGTAAATAAGTATTTTAAAAAAATATTTATAAAATTTTGCAATACAACTGTATTTTTTGATATACCTTTATTTTCTCCCAACCTTTTGCAAATATTCCTCGTAAGATAAGAGTATTCTAAGCGCGGCAAGAAGAGCGTTTGGTGTCATTTTTTGGGGAAGCCCAAGCGACACCGCCAGCTCGTCGCGCTTTCTTGCGCTGTCCGCGCCACCCGTAAGTCCATCTATATAAAGATCCATCTTGCAAAGCGGATTTTCCTTAAAACGCTCAATAGCCACCTTGTCCTCAAATGGCGATAGCAGGTCATATATCAGCTTGCTCTCCATTCCCTCAACGCCGAGCGTTCCCTCGGCTGAGGCAACCTTTTTTCGTTTTTCAACTCCCTTTATCTGAGGAACATAGAGCTGTATTATCCTGTCGCTCGGAATAGCAGATGTCAGGTGAGAGCGTATAAGTTTTCCCGCCCCATCACTATCCGTAAGTATTATAATGGGAGTTTTTTCTCCGAGAGAACGGAAAAGCGACAGCTTTTCATTTTTTTTGAATATTCCAAACCCGTCTGTCGTAAGAACATTCGCTCGACAGACATCAAGAACCTTCAAACGGTCGTATTTACCCTCAACTATTATAGGATAAGGTATGTTCAGCTTTTCTCTCAGCTCCATATGATTACCTTATAGTAAAGAATATTATAACAAGTGCGCCGAGGATTATTCTGTAAACGCCAAACGGAGCAAAGCTGTGTCGCTTTACAAATTCCACAAGGAACTTTATCGCAATCATTGAAACAGCAAATGCCACAACGCAAGCAACCGCAAGCGAGAGCCATGCGCCCGTAGGCACGGAAATGCCGTTTTCCAAAACAAAATCAAAGAACGAGTAGCCCTTTATAAGGCTCGCTCCCGCCATCGCGGGTATTCCGAGGAAGAACGAAAACTCCGCTGCGGCAGCTCTTGATACGCCGATCGTACGCGAGCCGAGAATAGTTGAGCCCGAGCGTGATGTTCCGGGAATTATAGATAACGCCTGAAAGCCGCCGATAATAGCCGCCTGCGAAAACGAAATATCGTCAACAGTCTGTGTGCGAGCCTCCTTGCCCTTGTATATACGCTCTACAATAATAAACAATACGCCGTATATTATAAGGGTTGCGGCAACAGTCTGCCAGTTGTATATCCAGCCGTCAATGTCCTTGCCGCTAATCTTTTCTATCACCTTGTCAAGAACGATTCCGATAAACGCCGCGGGAACGCTTGCGACAACTACCTTTGCCCACAAAAGCCATGTGCCCTTTTTCTCAAGCGCGCTTTTTGAGGGAGCAAACGGATTTAGCTTGCCAAAAAATGTAACAACAACGGCAAGTATAGCTCCAAGCTGTATTACCACCTCAAACATGCTGAAATATTCCACTGCGAACGCCGCTCCAAGCTCTGGCGCTACATTCAACGGCAGTATCTCCTCAAGCAGTATAAGGTGCCCCGTTGAACTGACGGGAAGCCACTCGGTAATACCCTCAAGTATTCCGTAAAGGATAGCCTTGATCACTTCAATTATTTTTATCATTTTAATTATCTCCTGATCTCATAATATCACCCTCACACACCTCAAACGGAACTCTTACAAAGAATTTCATCGAAGGGTGCGGAGCAGATTCAACAACAGCGCCATTGTCATCGTATATCTCATTTACAACAAACGCGCGTCCTATCTTGTTCGGGGAAATGATCTCCGCCGTGTCGCCAAGCTTTACCTTGTTTCGCTGAATAAACGGGTAAAGCGTTCCTCGTTCGTTTATCGGTTCAAGACACTCGGGAAGCGGAAGCTCCTCGCTTGAAAGCGCCGTAGCAAAATATGCCTTCTCTCTTATATAACCGGTGGCGGAAGCAAGCTGAGGCGCTTGCTCGGGCGTGTCGAGGTAATATCCCGTGCAGTATTCACGGTGGGATACACTGTCAAGCTCCCTGAGCAGACTCTCGTCAAGCTCATATCCATCGCGGTCGCGCTCATAAGCGTCCATAGCCATGCGATAAGCGTTGGTTACCACCGCTGTGTAGTATGCGCTCTTCATTCTGCCCTCAATTTTAAAGGAGTTTATTCCCGCGCGCATAAGCTCGGGGATAATGGAGATCGTGCACATATCCTTTGAGGACATTATAAATGTTCCAAGGTCATTTTCCTCGATAGGAAGCGGAATGTCGGGACGCTTTTCCTCAACGAGATAGTAGTTCCATCTACACGGCTGCGTACAAGCACCCTTGTTTGCATCTCTGCCGGTAAGATGGTGCGAAAGCATACAGCGACCACTGTATGACACACACATCGAGCCGTGAACAAAAGCCTCAAGCTCCACCTCACAAGGAATGGCAGCTCTGATCCTTGAAATTTCGGACAAGGTGAGCTCTCTCGCCAGAACAAGCCGCTTTGCTCCAAGCGCGACATACGCAAGCGCCGATTCAGCGCTGACGATTCCCGCCTGCGTTGATATATGTATTTCAACATCGCCAAGAATTTTTCTTACTAAAGCAAGAACTCCAAGGTCCGCTATTATAAACGCATCAATTTTCGCATCCCGTATTGCCTCAAGGAACTCCGCAAGAGCAGGATATTCCTCGCTGTGAGGCATCGTGTTTAATGTAAGATAAAGCTTTTTACCTCGCTCGTGAACATATTTTGAAGCCTCGTAAAGCTCCTCAACGGTAAAATTGTCCGCAGCGGAACGCATTCCAAAGCGCCTGCCCGCCAAATACACAGCGTCCGCCCCGTAAAGCAACGCCGCCTTAAGCTTTTCAAAATTTCCCGCAGGGGATAATAATTCAGCCATTAAGATACCCTCTTATATATAATATGAAATACAATTTCCAATAACTTAATTTAACATAATACTCCTTCAAAGTCAAGAAAATCGGCGGTAATATTTCGATAATACGAAAAAAAGTATCGTTCGGCTATTGACAAAACAAAATTTGTGTGGTATAATTTACTTCGCTGTGAAAATTAAAAATGTACAGTATGCATCATGG
>JAGCJD010000132.1 GCA_017648425.1 Clostridia bacterium
AGACAACTGTGCTGTAATGGCGGCTATGGAGCTTGACGCATACCTCAGTTGCGGAAACATAAAGAACAGCGTAAACTTCCCCAATCTTGAAATGCCCATGAGCGGCGACAAGAGAGTGTGCATACTTCACGCAAACGGCTCTGAGGTAGTTGCAGAGGCAACTGCGGCATTTGGCGGAGCAGTAGTAGGCATGATGAGCAAGACCAAGGGCGATAACGCATATACCGTTATCGACATCAAGGGTGATGCTTGCGCATGCACTGTTGCTAAGCTTGAAAGCGTACAGGGCGTTTACAGAGTAAGAGTTATCTGAATTTGATATAGCAAAAAGGCAGGAGTTGAACTCCTGCTTTTTTTGCGTTTTGCGTGTGCTAAGTTTTCGCTTTTTGCCCCTCGTAGGGGCGGATAATATCCGCCCCACATGCACAAAATAAAATTCATTCGTGGGGAACGGACAGATGAGGACATCGCCCCCTGCCACACAGAATTTTACGCAAAATATTATTTTCTTCTTTTTCTGCGTCTTTTGATTTTTGTGTTTGCGCCGAGAATTGCTCCGAGAACCGAAACGGCAACTAAGGAAATTCTTATGAGCAAGGATACATATACCGACAACCCCATTGAAAGCTCCTTGCTTAAAAAGAGTGATATCAAGCAAAGAACGCAGGACATTGTCGCGCCGCTTATCAGACCGCAGGGAATGGCGGCGCTTTTCTTTTTTGCCGCGACAAATCCCGCAACAAAGAACGAAACTACTGACGACATCAGCCCCAAGGGGGTGGCGAGTGTGTCCGAAGCTTCCGCCAAAAAGCAGACGAGCGCGCATACAAGACTTAAAATAAGAACGGTGAAAAGACCTGAGCATGCGCCAATCGTACACGCTCGGACAATGCTTGCTCCCTCGGACGGGCTCTGCCTTTTGCCACTCACCCTTGCTTGTTTTTTCATAAAATCGACCTCCGTTTGTCAAGTATTAAATTATATGAGGCGGACAACAAAAAAAGAATAAGGAATAAAAGATTGAAAGGTCGCGTATTTTTAGGCTGCGAGGATTTTGACATTAACAAAAAATTAACAAAGATAATACTTACGCAGTATTGAAAAAAATCACGAAATATGTTAAAATTAATTAAAATTGGGGGAGAAGGTTTGTTTGCAAAAAAACCTTCAAAAAACCGAAAAAATACACAAAACGGAGGCATTTTTATGGGACAACTTGACGAAAAAGTGTACGGCAAGTCCATTTCAAAGATAGAGGCTATTTTTGATGCGGGAACATTTGTCGAGCTTGGCGCGTACACAAAGCGTCTTGGCTCTCAAAAGGATTTTGAGGGCGTGGTTTGCGGTTACGGCTCTGTAAACGGCAAGCTTGCTTTTGCGTTCGTACAGGACAGCGAAAGAACAAAGGGTGCATTCGGCGAAAGACATGCAAAGAAGATATGTGATATGTATGCTCTTGCCGTAAAGAACGGAGCACCTGTTATAGGAGTATTTGACAGCGCGGGAGCGATAGTTTATGACGGAGCGTCAGCACTTGCCGCATACGGACGAGTAATGAAATGCGTGAGCGATGCGTCAGGCGTTATTCCTCAGATAGCTGTTGTAGACGGCGTTTGCATGGGAATGAGCGCGACACTTGCTTGTATGTTCGACCTTACCGTAACGATAAAGGGCGTATCCAAGCTTTCTGTAAGCTCTGCGTTTGCGCTTGGTAAGGCGGCTGATACGGCGTTTCTTTCCGCAATTGATGCAGAGAACAGCGGAGCGGCTTATGCGAGCGTAAGAGAGCTCGTAGCGCTTCTTCCTCAGAACAATGCCGATGCGGCTATTGTTGAGAGCACTGATACGCTTGACAGAGAGAGCGCGTTTGATCCCGAAAAATATACGGCAGAGGAACTTGCCGCTGTTATATCTGACAGAGAGAGCTTTGTAAGACTTTATGCGGGATACACGAGCGCTTGCCTTGGCTTTGCTACATTTGGCGGAGTTGTGGCGGGTATCGTTGCTGTTACCGCTGAGCTTGATATAAAGAGCGCGAGAGCTATTTCCAAGCTCGTTTCATTCTGCGACGGCTTTGGAATTCCCGTTGTAACACTTGTTGATAGCTGTGGACTTGTGGTAAGTCCCGAGGCAGAGCAGAATGCGTATGCTTCCGAGCTTGCAAGACTTGCTTACGCATACACCTCGGCTGACAACGCAAGGGTGACTGCGATAATCGGTAAGGCTTACGGAGCGGCATTTACGCTTCTCGGCTCTAAGGCAGTTGGCGCGGATATGGTATATGCATTGCCAAGCGCCTGCGTAAGCGTTCTTTCACCTGAGGCGTCCGTTGCGTTCGTATGGAACGATAAGGTAGGCGAGGGTAAGACAAGAGAAGAGGTCGAGGCTGAATGGAAGCAGACCTTTGGTAGCTCCGCAGATGCGTGTGAGAAGGGCGAGATAGACGATATCGTTGAGCCCAGCGAGCTTAGAAAGAGAATTTGCGCGTCACTTATGATGCTTGCATCAAAGGCAGAGGGCAAGCCCGCAAGACGCCACGCAAATATGCCTCTTTGATTGGAGGAAGATAAATGTTGACTAATGTATTTATGAATGTCGGCGCTTTGGCTGTTGAGTACACAAGGGAAGAGATAAACGAAATGCTTTGGCAGGTGCCGCTTCTCGGCATGCTCATGGTATTTTCGGTCCTTGCTATCCTTTGGGGCGTGCTTACAATATTTAAGCTGATATTTGTAGGCAAGTCGCCTAAGGCACAAAAGCCTCAAAAGGAAGCCAAGACAGAAAAGACAGAAAAGTCTGCAGGTGCCACTCAGAATGACGCAGAGCTTATGGCTGTGCTGAGTGCCGCTGTGGCAGCGCATCAAAGCAATGACGAGATAATAGCAGTGCTTACCGCCGCGGTAAGCGCATACCGCGCATCAGAGGGTGAGACCTCGGGCTTCCGTGTGGTAGCCTTCAAAAGGCAGAACAGCCGCGCTTGGAATAGAAAATAATTAATTTATTACGAAAGGTTTAGGATAAGAACATGAAATATTATAATATTACAGTAAACGGCGTTGTATATTCCGTAGCTGTTGAGGAAGTCGGAACACCCTCCGTTGCCCCCGCAGCAGCGCCTGCTCCCGTAGCAGCTCCTGCCCCCGCAGCAGCTCCTGCTCCCGCTCCCGCGGCAGCTCCCGCTCCCGCAGCAAGTGGCGCAAAGGGCTCTGCCACAGTTAAAGCTCCCATGCCCGGCAACATAATGAAGATAAATGTAAAGCCCGGTCAGGCAGTAAAGAAGGGCGATGTTCTTTTAGTCCTTGAGGCTATGAAGATGGAGAACGAGATATGCGCTCCCAATGACGCAACCGTAGCGACCGTTGAGGTAGCTCAGGGCGCGACCGTTGAAACGGACGCTGTGCTTGTGACTCTTAACTGATTTTCATATCACCGTAAAATAATTGAAAGGAAACAGTTGAGAATATGCTTGATACTATTATAAACTTCCTAACAAGCACAGGCATATCAAGACTTTTTGCAAGTGAGAACTGGTGGCAGACGCTTATAATGTTCGCCATTTCGTTCGTGCTCGTGTATCTGGCAATAGGAAAGGGCTTTGAGCCTTTACTGCTTTTGCCGATAGCAATAGGAATGTTTCTTACAAACCTCCCAGGTGGAGGAATGTTCAATCTTGACTTGTTTATTCCCTCGGGAGAAGCAGTAGCGGCGCTCGAGGAGGCGTTTGCCGATGGAATTTTAAGCAAGATAGAATATGATAAGCTCCTTGAACTGGGATTGCCGGTCAAGGACACAATTGAAAACTTTGTTGACGGTATGAAGTTCGAGCCCGAGGCGTATGAAGCGCTCATGGATTCGCTTACATCTGTAAACTACGGCAAGGTGCTTCATGAGGGCGGATTGCTTGACCTGCTTTACCTCGGCGTAAAGCTTGGTATATACCCCTCGCTCATATTCATAGGAATAGGAGCAATGACGGATTTTTCACCCATCATATCCAATCCCAAGAGCTTGCTTATTGGAGCTGGCGCACAGCTTGGCGTATTCGTTGCGTTTGCAGGCGCGCTGTTGCTCGGATTTACACCTCTTGAAGCAGGCTCGATAGGAATTATCGGCGGAGCTGATGGACCTACCGCAATACTTGTAACAAAAACGCTTGCCCCCGCATTGCTTGGCGCAATAGCGATAGCGGCGTACTCGTACATGGCGCTCATACCCATGATACAGCCTCCGTTTATGAAGATGCTCACGACCAAGAGAGAGCGTCAGATAAAAATGACTGCACTGCGTCAGGTTTCCAAGACCGAGAAGATACTTTTCCCGATAGTGGTAACGGCAGTCGTAGGACTTATCGTTCCCGATGCGCTTCCGCTTATCGGCTGTCTTATGTTCGGTAACCTTATAAATGTTTGCGGAGTAACGGACAGACTTTCAAAGACTGCGCAGAACGAGCTTATGAACATAGTAACTATCTTTTTGGGAATTACCGTTGGCGCGACAGCGAGCGCAGAGAATTTCTTGCGTGTTGAAACGCTGTTTATCATAGCGCTCGGACTTGTGGCGTTCTGTATATCCACAGTTGGCGGCTTGCTCACTGCAAAGCTCATGAACTGGCTGTCGGGTGGAAATGCAATAAACCCGCTTATCGGCTCGGCAGGCGTATCTGCCGTTCCTATGGCGGCAAGAGTTTCCCAAAAGGTCGGACAGAGCGAGGATCCCTCAAACTTCCTGCTTATGCACGCAATGGGACCCAATGTTGCAGGCGTTATCGGCTCTGCAGTCGCCGCAGGAGTATTCCTGTCAATGTTCGCATAATTTAATAGGAGGAAAAAACAAATGGCACAGGTAAAAATAACAGAAACTGTTCTCCGAGATTCGCACCAATCGCTTATCGCAACGAGAATGACAACGGAAGAAATGCTTCCTATATTGCAAAAGCTTGATAAGGTAGGCTACCACTCGCTTGAAGCGTGGGGCGGCGCGACCTTTGACTCCTGCCTTCGTTTTCTTAACGAGGATCCGTGGGACAGACTTCGTACGATAAGGGAGAATGTCAAGAACACAAAGCTCCAGATGCTGTTCAGAGGACAGAATATTCTCGGATACCGTCACTACTCTGACGATGTCGTTGAGTATTTCGTTCAAAAGTCAATAGCTAACGGAATTGATATTTTGAGAATTTTTGACGCGCTCAATGATCCCCGAAATCTCGAAACGGCTATCAAGGCAACGATAAAGGAGCAGGGACATGTTCAGGCGGCAATATGCTACACGACTGATCCCGAGAACAAGATTTATACAACAGAATATTTTACAAAATACGCAAAGACACTTGAAAACATGGGAGCAAAATCCATTTGTATCAAGGATATGTCGGGACTTCTTAAGCCCTATGACGCATACGAGCTTGTAAGCGCGCTCAAAGAAACCGTGAAGATACCGATACAGCTCCATACCCACTACACCTCGGGACTTGCGTCAATGACGCTTCTTAAAGCAATTGAAGCAGGCGTTGATGTAGTAGATACGGCAATCTCTCCCATGGCAATGGGAACATCACAGCCTCCTACGGAGTCGCTCGTCGCAACTCTTGCGGGAACTGATTACGACACGGGAATAGATCTTTCCTCACTTGACGAAATAACCAAGTACTTTAACCCCTTGCGTGAGAAGTATCTTGCAAGCGGCCAGCTTGATCCCAAGATGCTCAAAGTAGATGTAAACGCGCTTATCTATCAAGTACCCGGAGGAATGCTCTCCAACCTTGTTTCACAGTTGAAGCAGGCAGGAAAGTCGGATAAGCTTACCGAGGTGCTTGAAGAAGTTCCGAGAGTAAGAGCAGACGCAGGATACCCACCCTTGGTAACGCCCTCCTCGCAGATAGTTGGAACACAGGCAGTGTTCAATGTTATCGGCGGTGAGAGATATAAGATGGTGACCAAGGAATTCAAGGGACTTGTTGAAGGACAGTACGGTAAGACACCTGTTGAGATCGATGACAGCTTTGCAAAGAAGATAATCGGCGATACGGAGAGGATCACCTGCCGTCCCGCAGATAAGCTTTCCCCCGAGCTTGACGCGCTCAGAGCGAAGATACAGCAGTATATGGAGCAGGACGAGGATGTTCTCTCATACGCGCTGTTCGAGCAGGTAGCGCTCAAATTCTTTGAGTACAGAAAGGCAAAGAAATACGCCCTTGACGCTGATAACGCAGACGCAAGCGTAGGCGTTCATACAGTATAAAAAATACGGCATATCTTGAAAGAGATATGCCGTATTTTGCATTTGTGTCCACAAATGCAGTGCTTCGTATGCC
>JAGCJD010000002.1 GCA_017648425.1 Clostridia bacterium
CCCCCCTGCAATTGCAGGAATCAAGGCTTGCCTTGAACTTATGCCTACGCTTACGCAGGTGGCAGTATTCGATACATCCTTCTATTCGGAGATCGAGGACTTCAGATATATCTACGCCATTCCCTATGAGTTTTACGAGAATGATAGAATACGCCGTTACGGCTTCCACGGAACATCTCACAGATATGTAAGTGCAGAGCTTGCAAAAATGCTCGGCAAGCCCATTGAAGAGCTTAAAATAATAACCTGCCACCTTGGCAACGGATCGTCCATCACCGCAATTGACGGCGGTAAGGCAATAGATACATCTATGGGCTTTACACCTCAGGAAGGTATTCCCATGGGTACTCGCTCGGGAAGCATTGACCCCACGGTCGTTACCTACCTTATGAAAACAAAGGGATACAGCGCTCAGGAGGTTGAGGATATTCTCAATAAAAAGAGCGGTCTGCTCGGAATTTCAGGTCTTTCAAATGACTGCCGAAATGTCACCGAGGCTGCAAGTGCGGGACATAAGAGAGCAGAGCTTGCTGTAAAGATCCTCACAAACGGTATAAAGAAGCACATTGGCGCATACGCTGCCGAAATGAACGGACTTGACGCAGTTGTATTTACCGCAGGTATTGGCGAAAATCAGTGGAATATTCGCGAGGAAGTCTGCAAAAACATGGAATATCTCGGAATTGAGATAGATGTTGAAAGAAACAAGAATTTCACAAGAGGAATTCCCTTTGATATAACAAAGGAGGGGGCAAAGGTCGCTACCTGGATAATTCCCACAGATGAGGAATACATGATAGCAATTGACACCCAAAGACTTGCAACAAAATAAATTAAGGATGGCAATCAAAAATGGCAAACATTACAGAAGCTGAAATAAGAAAAATAGTTGAAAGCATTGTTAAGGGTAGCGCGAGCGGCTCTAAGAGCTCATATACCTCTACTGAATATAACGGCAGACCTCTTATAGGTGTTTATTCGGATATGAACCAAGCTATTGATGCCGCAGAAAACGGATACCGCGCTGTACGCTCAATGACTGTTGAGCAGAGAGAAAAGATAATATCCGAAATTCGAAAGCTCACGCTTGCGGAAGCCCCGATAATGGCAGAGATAGGCGTTGCTGAAACGGGAATGGGAAAGGTAGAGCATAAAAGGCTCAAACATATTCTCGTAGCAGAAAAAACACCCGGAACTGAGGATATCGTGTCCGAGGCAAAAACGGGAGACAACGGCTTGACACTTACTGAAATGGCTCCCTTTGGAGTAGTTGGAGCAATAACGCCCAGCACAAACCCCTCCGAAACTGTAATTTGTAACTCAATAGGCATGATAGCCGCAGGAAACGGTGTTGTTTTCAACCCTCACCCCAACGCTATCTGCACATCGAACTATGCAGTTGACCTTGTAAACAGAGCGAGCGCGGCAGCAGGAGGTCCTGAGGTTCTCGTATGCTCAATGGATAAGCCCACTCTCGACTCTGCTGCTATTATGCAATCTCATCCCAAGATAAAGCTTCTCGTATGCACGGGAGGTCCGGGTGTCGTAAAGGCAGTTCTTTCATCGGGTAAAAAGGCTATCGGAGCAGGTGCGGGAAATCCTCCTGTTATAGTTGACGATACCGCTGATATAAGAAAGGCGGGCAAGGATATAATTGACGGCTGCTCGTTCGACAATAATCTTCCCTGTATAGCCGAAAAGGAGGTATTTGCGTTCTCTAATATCGCAGACCGTCTTATTGACGAAATGCAAAGAAACGGCGCTTACCTTATAAACTCCAAGCAGGCAGAGGAGCTTGCCAA
>JAGCJD010000133.1 GCA_017648425.1 Clostridia bacterium
ATATGTATATGTCATATATTCTACAACATCATTTGGGTTGGCAACATCGACCGACACGCTCTCCGCAATCTCAGGCGACTTGCTTACCTGCCAACCTTGTGTACGCAAAAAGGTTATTCCCGTCAGGTTAATACAATCGTTGAACGCAAAGTTTCCTATGCTCGTAACGCTCTCGGGTATCGTCACGCCGGACAGCGACCTACACACCATGAACGCAGAGCAGCCAATGGTCTTTAATTTGCTTCCCGATGCAAATCTCAGATTTGCAAGATTGATACAGCCCTCAAATGCTGAATCCCCAATGCTCGTAACATTTGCGGGAATTTCTATCTCCCTAAGCGCCATACAGCCCGAGAACGCGCGATAGCCAATATTCGTAACGGTCTCGGGAATTTCAAAGGCGGTAAGCGCCTCGCAGGCGGAAAATGCGCGGTAGCCGATATTCGTTATCGAGCTTCCCTCCTCAAAAGCTATCGATGTCATTTTTGTGCATTTCCCAAATGCGCTATAATATATCGCTTTTGTTCCCGCAGGTATTGAAAAGCTCGTTGCGTCTATGTTCGCCACATCGTACAAAATGACATATGGGTTTTGCGCGTTACCAATATAAAGTCCGTTGTTATGCTCGGTAAAATTATAATTCAATTCAAATCCGAGAAATGCGGAAATGCCTATGTCAGCGACCGTATCGGGCATATCCATTTTGGTGATACCCTCGCACCCAAAGAACGCGTACTCGCCTATGGTTCTAAGATTTTTTGATATTCTTATGCTTGACATTATCTTACACATTGAAAACGCAGAGTTGCCGACAGATGTTACCGTGTCGGGCATGATTATGCTTTCAAGGGCGAAGCAGTTTGAAAAGGTCGCGTCACTTACGCTCGTAAGAGCAGAGCTGAGCCTTACTGTCGTAAGCGCTCTGCAATTTTCAAACGCGGAAGTACCAATGCTCGTAACCTTGTCGCCCATATTTACTCTTGTCAGAGATGCGCAGTCGCGGAACGCAAACGCCCCGACAAAGGTTACATTTTGAGGTATATCAACGCTCGCAAGCTGTGAACAGCCAAAAAACGCATGATTTGATATTTTTGTCAAGCCACTCGGCATTTTCACGCTTTTAAGCTCGGAGCAGGCATGAAATGCAAATTCGCCGATCTCGGCGACCTCTTTGCCGCCGATATACGCGGGAATGCAGACGGTATTATCGTTGGCTACATATTTTGTTATAGTTGCTCCGTCCCCGTCAAGCGAAAAGTTAAAGTCGCAAGCGCGGTTCTCTTCCGTCCAATAAGCATAAAAGCTCGTGTCCGAGGCAGGCATTGTGAGCGCCTCGTTCAAAAGAGCCGCCTCATTGTACCAACCGCCAAAAGAGTATCCCGAGCGGGAAACGCTCTGCTCTATCTTCTCCTCATATTTGAATGTCTTTGTCGCAACAGCATCACCGCCATTGGTAACGAATGTTGCCGTATAGCTTGCTCGCGAATAAAAATATTTTACTTCAAGCGAGCCGTCCGAAAGAATCTTCTCTGTCTGAGGCTCGGGAGCATTAAAGCCGTCATAGCTCTTTGTAGTCACGACTATCTTCTTATCCTTTACGCCAAGAAGGTCTTCTGTATCTTTTAGCGTATAAGTTCCGTCAAGATTTTCCAGATAATGCTCTACCTTATAGGGAGTATCGCAGACCTCATTTACGCTTGCTTCGGAATTGTTCTGCGATGAAATATAGTTATACTCGTCCTCGGGCTCTTGCCTGTTACATCCGACAAGTAGCGCGGTAAAAAGCGCGGTGATCAGTACAAATAATATGATAAAAGATCTAAAAGAACGCTTCATATATTCCTCCAATATATATTCAATAAAATAATTATATCATATATTTTGTAACAATTCAAGGACTATTCACAGCATGATTACAAATTATGACAAACGATAACACACCAAAATACGCACGAAACAAAAAGCAACAAACAAATCAAAAAACACCTCACAACAAAAAATCAGCGAAAAATCCAAAAAATTAAGCGAAATGTGCTAGAAATCAGTCGTAAATTATGATATAATACTAAACAATACAAAATATATTTTGGAGGGAAAAAATGAAAAAATTAAAGCTACTTTCTTTTTTGATGACATTAGTACTTCTGTTGTCATTTTTCACATCGTGTGCACGAGATGCTTCAACAGTTGAAACAACGCAGACCGATGATGCGACTGCTACTTCTGCCACCGATGAGAGCACAGCACCGGTAAAAACCGACACTCACTTAAACGGCGTTTTGATAAAAGAATACACAATAATATACGCCAAGGACAATTCAAATTACAACAAGCGCGCAGCTGAATTTATCAGAGATCAGGTAAAAGCATATGCGGGATATGAGCTTACGGTTAAATCCGATAATGATGCTCCCGTTGAGCACGAAATAGTCGTTGGCGATACTTCTCGTGAAATTTCAAAAAGTCTTGATGCAGACACCAACGGATTTGAGTTTGCTATTTGCGCAGACGGAACTACCATAGCTATGGAGGCAGATTATTATGTAATCGCCGCAGCAGCTTACTTCTTTGTAGAAACTTATGTAATGGAAGAAACAGGCGATGCCAAGATCCCCGAGCAGGTAAATGTTCACCAGCCTATCGTAAAGGAAGCTAAGAACTATATTCTCCTCATTGGTGACGGTATGGGACCCAACCAAACTCGTTTGTTTGAAAAGTATGATGTTGCTACCTCGGGAGATAAGGCATACAGTGACGGCGAGGATTTATTCTACGGTTACATGTTCCCCAACCAGGGTTATGCCATAACCGACTCTCTTTCGGGCACTACCGACAGCGCAGCAGGCGGAACGGCTCTCGCAACAGGATACAAAACATTAAACTCTCGTATAGGCAGAGACAAGGATGGCAACGATCTTCAATCTCTTACCGAGCTTGCAGGAAGCAAGGGAATGGCAACAGCAGTGCTCTCCACCGACAGTCAAACAGGCGCTACACCCGCATCGTTCTCAGCGCATGCTAACACAAGAAAAGATTCAGCTGGCATCACGGCTACTCAGAAAACTCTCCAAAGCAAGTATAACACATTGATAAAATGCGGAGATGTCGCTTACACAACAAGCGGAATTACAAGCCTTGAGTACAGAATAACTACTACACTCGATAGCTTGTCCAAAAATGAAAATGGCTTCTTCCTTATGTACGAGGAAGCGCATATTGACAAGCATTGCCACAACAGCAACATGGATTCCACCTTCAACGCTGTCGTTCGTTTCAATCAGGCGATAGCAAGATTTATGGAATATGCGTTTTATAACCCCAACACAGCTGTTATCATAACCGCTGACCATGAAACAGGCGGACTTAAAATTGATAAGACCACGGGTGAATTTTCTTACACATCAGAACCCAACTCACCCGAACAAGGTGCTCAGCTAAATCACACCAGCGCAAATGTTCCCGTATTTGCTTACGGAATAGGCACTGAAATATTCCACAAAGAAACAGTACAGAACTATATGATCCCCAAGTTTATCGCAAAATGCATGGGTGTAGATAACTTTGGCGGACCTGATGAAATATGGGATTATTACGGTTAATAGCATTTAAAATACAATAAACAAAACACACAAAAGCAGAACGCTGCCGAGCAATTCGGCAGCGTTCATTTTTATTTGCATTTTTTAGAATTTATAGAATACGGCTCTTTCGTCGTTTGCAGTATTGGGTGAGTGCAAGGATATCATTTTAGTTCCGTCAAGCGTTTCAAATATCATTGCGTGACCGCCGTCAAAGTCAAAGCGGCTTCCGCCATGCTTCCATTCCCCGCCCAAAGAATCGCTCCACGCATCAAGAACGAGATAGCGTCCCTTATACATTGACGACCAAGTCATTTTGAGCAATCCGTCCTCGGTATAAAGGAACGGGCCGTCCGTAACATACGCGTCCTTAAATCCCGTAAGAGAGCTGACATTGGGGTTTTGAGAGGCTTTGAACAGCATAAAGGGCTCTCCGTTCGCCTTTTTAAGGTCACTAGTAAGCTCCATAGCCCACACCTCTCCGTCACCGACCTGAGTCCACTCGTGTGAGAACACGATATAGGGCTTGCCGTTCTCCACCCAGAATGTGCCGTCAAGGCACTCCCAATCAGCAGGTGTTATCGGCTCGTCAGTAAGAGGAGTAAAATCTCCATCGGGCGTATCGCACACAAAAATATGCGTTGCGCGATGCTTATCCTCTGCTTTACAGCTTGCAAAAAGATAAAATTTTCCATTGTATTTGTGAAGCTCGGGCGCCCAAAAATCTCTGTCTGCCCAAAATCCGCATTTTCCGCCGTCAAAGATAACCTTAGGCTCGGAAAAATTTTCAAGGTCCTCAGTACGGTAAACGGAAAATGTATTTTTAGCCGCTATCGAATCCTTTTCAAGCGCGGTCGTTCCGTACATATAATAACAATTATTCTCTCTATCCGTGTAAATAAACGGATCTCTTATTCTTATCTGTTCCTTTTTAAGCATAGCTACTCCTATACGCATTTGTTACTGTAATCTTATTTTAGCAAGTCCCGCTTCCGAGGTTTCCTTGTATCTTGCAGACAGATCCTTACCCGTTTCTTTCATGGTCTGTACTACTCTGTCAAATGATATTCTTCTTGTATTCCACAAAAAGCTCGAAAGGTTCACGGCGTTTATCGCTCTCATTGAAGCAACTGCATTCCTCTCGATACAAGGTATTTGGACAAGACCGCATATAGGATCGCATGTAAGCCCCAAATGATGCTCGATGGCAATTTCAGCCGCGTATTCTATTTTGTCAATGTCAAGTCCAAAAAGCTCTCCAAGCGCCGCCGAAGCCATTGCGCACGCGCTTCCTATCTCCGCCTGACAGCCACATTCCGCGCCAGATATTGAAGCGTTGGTCTTTATAAGATTTCCTATAAGTCCCGCGGTCATGAGCGCTCTGACAATATCCTCGTCACTGTATCCGCGCTTTTGCTGCTGGTAATAAAGCACTGCGGGTAATACTCCCGCCGCGCCGCAGGTCGGAGCAGTCACTATCCTTTCACCCGAAGCGTTCTGCTCGCTTACGGCAAATGCGTAAGAGCACACCATTCGGGTTTCCTTTATCTCGGTGGATTCGTCTATGTGCTGGGAATGATACAGCATTTTTGCTTTCTTTTGAATTCCTAGTCCGCCCGGGAGCGTTCCCTCATCGGAAAGTCCCCGCTTTATAGCGTTTTTCATAGCAGACCATATTTCCTGCATATAAGAAAAAATCTCCGCTCCCTCTTTTTCAGCA
Source organism: Clostridia bacterium (assembly GCA_017648425.1). Taxonomy (GTDB): domain Bacteria; phylum Bacillota; class Clostridia; order Oscillospirales; family CAG-272; genus HGM12713. The sequence continues at coordinate 5,299 of JAGCJD010000133.1, forward strand.
ACATATTCCCACAGGCGCTTATCCTGATCTCTGCATATTTTCGCTATCTGCTCAAATGAGCGTTCCGAATAAATATGCTCGCTCTCCGATATTTCCTCGCCCTCAAAGACTATGCTTCCGCCGCCAACGCTGACGGCTCTTGCCCTACTCTGTTCCACTCCGTTGCAATATGCTATTAAATCAAGCGTGTTGGGGTGAGGCAAATCCGTTTCTTCTGTGTTGAAGATTATTTCACACTTGTTTGGAAAAAGCGTCTTTTTTATGACCTCGTCCGTGCAGTGTCCCTTACCCGTTTTTGCCAACGAACCATACAGCACTACGCAAAAGCTATCCGCGCTCGGATTGCTTTCCTTGAATATTTTAGAGGCGCGCTCAGGCCCTATCGTATGTGAGCTTGACGGTCCGCAACCTATTTTGTAGAGTTCCTTTAAGCTTTGCATTATAAATTCCCCTTATGTAAAATATATCGGTAATAATTTCTCACAAAAATCCCAGTTATTACAAGCCGCTTATGAAAAACACAAGCGGAATTGTAAGGCAGGAAAGCGCGTGAGATATAAGCGCCATTCCCGCGGCGGTCGATGTGTCCCTGCCGTATGCGCTTGGAATAACTATCGTGTTAAGTCCCAACGGCATTGCAAGCGAGCATATCGCGCACACCAAAAATGTATTGGGAAGCTCGAAAAAGTAAGTTATTCCGATAAATACAAGCGGCATTATTATAAGCCTTATGACCGATACCGCGTATATTTTGTAGTCGGTAAGAACCTTTTTTACATTTATACCTGCAACAGTAACTCCCGTAAGTATCATTGCCAAGGGCGACATACAGTCCCCAAGAGTGGTCACCGCTGTGTTTATGCTTGACGGCAAAGTAAATCCGCACAAGCCGATGATCATACCTACTATCATTGCTATGAACATGGGGTTTAAAAGATTTTTCATTCGCTTTCCAAGACTAAGCTTTTCCTCGGACGGCATGAGCAATGCGGGTACGCCCCACAGATAAATAAGTATCCACAAGGGCAAGGTGAATATAAGATATTCCATGAATATATCGGGAAACAACGCCTTTACCACTGAATTCCCCATAAATCCAAAATTGGAAAACGCCAAGCCATATGTATAAATATTTCGGGTATAGCTGTCCTTTGCCAACAAGCGCGGAACAAAAATGGAAAACGGAATTATAACTACCATTAATGCAAAGCTCGACAGAAAAAGCGTTCCCGATGAGCTTATGCGGTCAACGGTAAAATTGCTTATGAATGTTCCGAGAACAAGACACGGTATAAAAATATTATTTTCAAGTTTTGCAATGACCTTTGATGTTTCCGCAGGAAGTATCTTACACTTTGACAGTACAAACCCCACAATTATCAATGCAAACAAATATATCATTTGATTTACAGTAGATGTAAAAAGCTGCATATCTCTACCTAAATTACCTTTACTGTTTTAAATTATAATTTGAGCGCCTTACTCGATCACTCCACAACCCATGAAGAGGTCTTTTCTGCCACGGTATTCCTCGCTGTCCCCGAGCTTGGGCATAAGCGAATACAAACGCAACTCATCATTGTCGGCAAGCGTAATATTCAACGCTTCCCCTGCCCTAAGAACTCCCGTTTGCTTTGTGAAATACTCGTAATAAACATAGTCCCCATCAGCAATTCCAATGTCCGCACTCGTAAGCGTTCCGCTTACGGGCTTGTTCTCTGCATTTATATTGAACACAGCGCAAACGCCGTTCTCGCCTATCCTGTTACGCACCTTGAATATCTTTTCCGACTTGATGGGATTAACCACAAGACAGTCGGCAGTAGGGGTTGCGCTTTCATCGGGACGGATTATTCTGCCGTCATCAAGGCACAACGGCTTTAATATCTCGGGGTTAGTTCTGCCTATCTTATCGGACACATATATAGGTCCTCCGCTGATAGCGCGGCAAAGGCTGTTCTTTACAGCCTGCTCATCGTCAGTCCACCACATATCCCAGTCGTTTACATAGAACTGTCCCTGCAAAAGACCGTTATACGAGCATTGAAGCAGATGACTTGCAAACCACGCTCTGTCCTCGGGCATAAAATCTCCCGATGCGCGGCTTACCGTACTTGTTCTATTGAACATACATTCAGAGGGCATTCCCATACAGTTGATGAGCGCGCCGTCAAAGTGCTTGTCAGCCGCCGCATCTATTCCCCTCTGTATTGCCCTTGCGCTCTCGCCAATGGGAGCAATATCCTCATATCTCTGGTGGAAGCCCTGATTGTCTATCTTTACAAAATCTCCGCCCCATTCCTTTGCCCTTGCGCAAAGATCGTCAAAATAGCGAGCCGCCTTTTGCTCTTCGGGCGCAACTATAACCTGACCATTGGGGAGAGTTATGGTGTTGTCGCGCTGACGCTCTGCCTCACTGCCGTCAGGAGCAAGTCCAGCCCAATATCCTGTGGTGGGAAACCATATTCCAACGGCGGATATTCCCGCGTTTTTCATATCCTCGACAGCCGCCTTCATTCCCTTGGGAAATCTCTTTGGATCGCCCGCAAAGGAACGCATCTTACTTGCGTGCATCATGCCGACCATCTTATTAAAATCCACATCGGCAGGTATTTCGTTAAGGTTTGGAACATCAGCCCACATATCGTCAATGACCGCAAAATGAACGGGCACATTCTTTTGCTTGAATTCCCTTACCTTTTCCATAAGTCCCTCGTGATTAACTCTTATCTGCATAGAGTCCCACGAGCACCAGCCGAGGTAATTAAAGACATCGGCTACCGTCTTTTCCTCACGGAGCTTGAGCCCGTTATCAAGCAGCTTACAAGCTATTGCCGCTGCCTTTTTGGTAAGCGACAAGGGCTCGTCCCCCTCAACGCATATAAATGCAAGTTGACGCTCGCACACCGTTACCGAGCTGCAATTTGAATACATATAAAACTCAAATCCGCCCTCTTTTCCTCGAATAAGCGTCTTGTAAACGCTGTCGCAAATGGGCATGAAATATGTATAGCTATCTCCGTTTTTTATAAGCAGAGCCTGTATCTTTTCGGGAAGCTCCGAAAGAGAGCTGCCCCAGAATGGGCGACACCAGAACGGACAGCTATTCTCTATTGCCACAAAGCTTGAAGTGTCGGCAATACAAGGAGAAAACGCTATCTCTCCCTCTCCGCTGACATAGCAGGCATATCCGCTGTCAACGGCAAGTGTGTCAAATTTCACAGACGAGTTATTGCTTGTCAATTTCATTTTTATACCTCAACTCTAAATTATAAATTGTCCATCCAATATGTAGAAGCATCTATCCACTTCGCTATTGCGGGGTTATCATATTTCGGTACCCCTATAGCTGTTATGCGATTTCCAAGAGCTACGCCGTGAGGCGCATCGGGATAGATATGAAGCTCGTATTTAAGTCCCGCTTCGGTATATGCGTTTGCAAGACAGAGCGAATTTTTAACATTTACTACCTCATCGTTTGAGGTGTGGAGTATAAATGCGGGAGAACTGTCCGCATCAACAAGCTCATCAAGTGAAACTGTGGCAAGCTCCGACTCGGTGGGCTCGCTCTTGCACAAAAGGTTATTGAAGGAAAAACCGTGATGCTTGGGAGAAATTACGGGATACATGAGTATAACTCCCGTGGGCTTGTTGTAACCATAGGTCATGGATATGCTCTCATATATCGCGGGGTGCTTCCAAAGAATTCCCGTACAAGCAGCAAGATGTCCGCCTGCCGAAAATCCAACTACAAACACTTCGTCCTTATTTACGCCGTATTTCTCAGCGTTCTCCTTGATATATTTTATAGCCTCTGCCGCCTCTATGAGCTGTGTCGGAAAGGGGTGAACTTTGTCAACCGTATAGTGCAGAACGAACGCGTTATAGCCCTTTGCCAAGAACGCAAGCGCTATCGGCTCTCCCTCTCTGTCAGAGCAGACCTCGGCATATCCGCCACCCGGTATAACGAGCATGGTCTTTCTCGTATAATCCTTTATTGGGTCGGCAATATAAGCTTCAAGATACACCTCACTGCTTGTATCCGATAAATTTATTCTCTCAAATCTCATTTTACATTCTCCTTTGAAAGCTTTGTTGCGTCAAGCCTTGCCATTCGTCTTGCTTAGCTTGAATATTTTATTATAAGGCAACGCAACGATAACTCCGATCGCCACGAGTGCCGTCCATACGAGTATGAGATTTCCCCAACCTATGCTGGTAACCGCATTGGCAAATACAAGATTTGCAACTGCCGCCGCCATATAACTCAAAAAGTCCAAAAATCCCGTAACGGTAGATACCATTCCCGTATCTCTAAGTCCCGGGCAATATCTCGACCACATCATGGTGGATACACCCATAGAGGACATTATCGCCAGAACGAGCAGAATAATGTTGAGAACGGGGTGTTTTACAAAATATACGCTTATAAATGCCACAAGTGAAACGCTGAACAGCAAAAGTATAGTCTTATCCATATTTCTCTTTAAGCGCTCGTATATGAATACCGTTATAAATGTTATGGTAGCCATTATGAATGTCACGACCGAAAAGATTGCCGCCGATGTCTGTGCTGAAAATCCAAGGTATTGCGAAATGTATGTGGGAAGCCAGAAAACAACAGATGTTCTGACAACACCCGTAAGTATTGCGATAAGGCAGAACTTTACTATCTGATGCTTGAACAGCACCTTTACCTTTGCCGCGCCATGCTTTTCGGATCTGTACTGACCGTAAGAGATCAATCCCTTTTTCTCAAACGCAAAGAACACGCTGAACGCTATAACGCCCATAAGCATAAGTACAACACTGCTTGAAATGAACACGCCCTGCCAAGGAAGAAATACTGCAAGCATTCCCGCTGACGGCGAGCCGAGGAACGAGGCGAGCTCGTAGCCTATACTGCATCTTGGAGCATATATGGGCTCTACATTCTCCGCCACGACCTTTGTCATAGGCCCGTATATCATGGCAAGGAAAAATCCTGTCATTCCGTAAACTATCATAACGCCGTTCTCGCTGCCCGACAGCATTGGAAAAAGGAAATTGCAGATACCCGCCAGCAAAAGCCCGAAGCTTATCATGTATCGCGCCTTTATCTTTTCGCCGACAAATCCATTTATCAGCTGACCTATTGCGTAAACTATAAAATATACCGAGGATATTTTTCCTATATATCCTTCCGTAAATCCGCCCTCGAGCATCTGGGGCGTTACTGCGCTGAGCGCATTTCTTGCCACATAAACGGCAAAATACGCTACCGAGCACAAGCTGCCGATAAATACGGCCTTTTTTGCATTGTCGCTCATTTTCATGATTTTCTATTACCTTTTTCCTATATATTAAAGCTTTGCGCATTACGGCTTTTTGTCTTAAATTCCTTTTTAACCGACCTTGCCCTTTTCTCTGTATCGTATCAGGGATACGACCGTGGACAATGTACACGGGATATGCCTTGAATGCGCTGTTCGACAACCATGACAAGCACAAAAACTGAAAATTGCCTTAGCCTTTTATTATGGTAACTCTATGCTTGAAGCGCAATGGCTGAAAAAACCATTGCAATTATTCCAAGAGCATATACCAAAACATAATAAAATACTCCAAGGTATATTCATGAAAATCAAACAAGCCTTAATTGTTTTCAAGTTCAAATTTTCTCCCCACGCTTGCATATTTAGCACCTGCAAGTGTGTTGTATGGGAGCTTTTCCCACGAGCTATCTCCGACTATCTGCTCGATAAGAGAGAGATTTTCCTGCGTATCCGTTATATTCGGTATCAACGGAGTGCGGAATGTGTGGGGTATTCCGCTTTTCTTTAAATATTCGGCATTTTTAAGTATCTGCGCATTATCAACGCCCGTATATTTTTTGTGTAGCTCGCTGTCGGCGAGCTTTATATCCATATAAACAAAGTCGCAAAGCTCTACAACTCTTTTAAAGTCCTCGTCCTTAGCGTATCCACTTGTTTCTATTGCCGTATGTATTTGTCCTTTTATGAGCTTCAAAAGCTCAACGCAAAAATCCGCCTGTAAAAGCGGCTCTCCGCCCGAAAGCGTTATTCCCCCGCCCATTGTATCAAAAAAGGTCTTGTGTGTCAATAGCTTATCTGCTAATTTTTTCGCTTCCCACTCCACTCCCGCAACGCTTACGAGATTTTTGGGACAAACATGCAGACATCTGCCGACTGCCTTGCATTCCTCGTGGTCACACGGAACACTGCATCTGCCACAGCCAAGACAGCCATTGAACTTTTGGTAAAGCTCTTTTTTGGGGGACAGCCCCTCGGGATTATGACACCATACGCAACGGAGAGGACAACCCTTTAAAAATACGGTTGTCCTTATTCCCTCTCCATCGTGTACGGCAAATTCTTTAATATCAAATATCAAACCATTCATATTTTCAATTCCTTGAAAGGGGCTTGGGGGAAAGCTTTATTTTAATAAAGCCTTCCCCATAGCGTCCTTACACACTGTATTCTTGTCTTGACATTACATGGTCCTGGAAGTCCTTGTCAAGCTCAACAAAGTAAGCCGACCAACCCCATATACGAACCACAAGCTGTCTGTACGCCTCAGGATTTGCCTGAGCCTCCTTCATGGCGTCAAGGTTTACGGCGTTGAGTTGAAGCTGATGTCCGCCGCGCTTGATAAAGTACTGAATGAGAGTTGCCACCTTGCTTATGCTCTCGGCAGAATTGAATATTCCTGCCGCAAATTCAAGCGTAAGAGGTCCTCCGTTCATGTTTCTCGTAAGGTCGTTTGCCGTAAAGGACTCTATATCTGTAATAGGTCCTGGTATCTGAGCAAACAAGCTCGGTGAGAAATTCGTTCCGAAAGGCTCGCCAGCGCGTCTGCCGTCAGCAGTAGCTCCGAGCTCTCTTGCGTGCCAGAGATAGTACATAGCCGTTCCCGTTCCTGCTCTCCACTTGCCGCCCATGCAGTTTGTGTGTCCGTCAAGGGCGTCTGCAAATGACGAAAGAAGCATACCGCCAAGGTCGTCTGCCTCCTTGCTTCCCGTTCCCATTTTGGGAGCTTCAAAGCGAAGCAGGTGCAAAAGCTCCGCGTCACCCTCAAAGTCGGTGTCAAGCGCCGAAATAAGTCTTTCGGGAGTTACCTTCTTTTCTTCAAATACATATTTCTGTACAGCAGCAAGCGCGTCAGCAGCGCAAGCTATTCCACTGCCGTGAATACCGAAGTTATTGTACTTCTTGCCGTCACGGAGCAAATCCATGATAGGAGAGGGCACGAACCATACATTGTCAATGCTCGCTCTTATCTTGTCGCACTCGGTCCTTATCTCTGCCTTAACCTTGGATACTATCGTATCAAAGTCAGCGCTTACATTCTCTCTTATGACCTTATCCACAAGCGCGGGGAAATTGACAGCTCCAATGTTTGCAATATCATTTCCAACGCCTGGGATTATAAACTCCCAGCAAGCCGCAACAACATAGTTGGAAGCGTCCTCGTGGGTATATCCAAGTCGTTCAAGTCCCTTGATAACGACATCGTCATTTGAATACTGAGGGAAGCCAAGACCTACCTTTGTAAGCTCTGTTCCCTTTTCGTAAATGGAAAGGGGCGTTTTGCTTGACACACGGAGATTTATCTTGGGGTCTATGAGTTTTAAGTTTCTGCTTGCTTCAAGGCAAAGCTCGGAAAGGAGATTAAAGCAGTCGTTGCCCTCGGCATCAACGCCGCCAAGCACCATGCTCTGTCCATTGTCTCCCTGCTGAACTCCAACATAAAGGTCGCTATCCTTATTAAAGGAGAGGAAGAAATCCTCAACGAGTTCAAGCGCGCTCTCTCTTGTATATACGCCGTCCTCAATATCCTTTTTAAAGTAAGGATACATATATTGGTCAAAGCGACCTACTGTGTTATGGTAGTCGCCTTCGAGCCACAAGGAGTAGTGAAGAATGCGGAAGAACTGTAACGCCTCGCGGAAGTTACGCGCGGGATAGCGAGGAACTTGTGTAAGCACCTCTACAATATCCGTTCTGCCCATGCTCTCAGCCTCTGCTTTATATTTGTCACAGAGGGCAATTAGCGCGTCTATCATTCTTACCTGATATTCGTCAGCCGCTTCTCTGACAGCCAAAAGTCCCTTTGAAATAGTGGTAGCATAGTTGGGGGAAAGGTTTGATACATATCCAAGCTCGTGGATATAATGCTCCTTTTTTATCTCCGCCCATTCCTCCGCTGTATATACATCGGGGAGGTTTGCCACAGTTCTTGTAAGAACTATTTTTTCATCGTTATGTATGTGGGGCACTTCAAGAGAAGAAAGATACTCAAATCTTCGTGTCATTCTCTCCTCGCCCGAAAGTCCGAGCGCCGAATATTCCGCGCCAAGGTCTTTATCTACCGTAAAACGCATTCCTCTGTTTACTCGGTCTATTATGTAATAATTATAAAGTTCTCTATTCATAAATATATCCTCAGTTTTCGCATATTTACGCACTTTAATTATATTACAAAAGATAACCTTTGTCAATATTTTTCACTCAAAAAAAACACACCCGGCTCACAAGAGTCGAGTGCGTCTGCTATCGACAAAAACAAAAAAGCCCGAAGCCTTAAGTGCCCCGAGCTTTATCTGCCGCAAGATTAGTCAGCGTAAACGCTAACCTGCTTCTTGCTCTTTGTCTTCTGCTCAAACTTTACCTTACCGTCGATAAGAGCGAAAAGTGTGTCATCCTTACCGATACCAACGTTGTTACCGGGATGGATAGCAGTACCTCTCTGTCTTACGATGATGTTACCGGCAAGAACAGCCTGTCCGTCTGCCTTCTTAACGCCAAGACGCTTGGACTCAC
>JAGCJD010000134.1 GCA_017648425.1 Clostridia bacterium
TCGCAGATCATATTGCTATCCGCTTCTTTTATCATTTTACAAAGGTTTGCGCAAACTGGGTATTCTGTGTAAAAGTGTCCTGCCTCGATAAGTGTTATTCCCATATCGGGTGCATCGGTCATTGCGTGGTACGAAAGCGTGCCGCTGATATATGCGTCCGCTCCCGCCGATATTGCGTCCGTTATGCAATCTCCGCCTGAGCCGCCAAGCACCGCGATGCGCTTGCAGGGCTTGCCTGCATCGGCAAGGAAAACGCCGTCAGCGTGCAAAAGAGATTTTATTTTTGCCGCAAGAGCCTCGCCGTCAAGCGGTGTGTCAAGCTCTCCTATTCTTCCTATATCCCCCTCGCCGAAGCTTTGCACGCTCGTAAGCTCCAAAAGCTCGCACAGGCGGTCGTTTACGCCGCCGCTCACTGCATCAAGCCTTGTGTGGAACGAAAAGACGGATATGCCGTTTTGAATGAGCCTTATTGCCTTTTCGCTTATATAGCTTTCCTCATTTATGCTTTTTATTCCCTTGAAGATGAACGGATGGTGGGAAACAATAGCATCGTACCCGCCGCTTATGGCGTATTCGACTACCTGCGCGGTTACATCAAGTGCTATGAGCACCTTTTTTACCTCTTTTTCTCCGTTCGGACAGCACATAAGTCCATCGTTATCCCATTCGCATGAGAGTGAGCGGGGAATTCTGCTGTCGAGTATATCGTAAAGCTGCTTTACTGTCATGTTGTTTCTCCTATCATGCTTTTGATCTCGGCTATGAGCGATTGCTCATGCGTCAGATCCTCGTTTGCCTTTTTCTTGCCCTCGGCGCGCCTTTTAAGTATCTCTATCTGCCGCTTGGCGAGTGAGATAAATGCGCTGTCGTGGCGTGCGGCGTTTATTTTTCCCAAAAGAAGCTGAGCCTCTGAAAGCTCCTCGCAGAGCCCGGTATATTTTGCGAGTATTATCTGGTATATCTTTTCCTCTTGAGCAAGCCTTTCGTCAACTATTGAATATCCGTTTTTGGTAAGAAATTCGCGCAGTATCTCAGCGTGTGTCATTGGTTGAAGGCAAAGTTGAATGCTTTCGTCCTTTGTCCACGGCGCTTGTTCTATTATGCGGCTGATAAGCTCGCCACCCATTCCAAGTATCATTATATCGGTGGGGCGGTATTCCTGTATGCCGTTCAGTCCGTCCGTCTGAAGCACTGTTATCTTATCCGAAAGACCGTATTTATTTATATTTTTCTCGGCTCTTTCCACAGGCCCTGCGTTTATATCCGAGGCTACTGCCCCGCGCGCTTTTCCTTCAAGGCAGAGATATATGGGAAGATATGCGTGGTCGGTTCCTATGTCCGCAACAAAGGAGCTTGCGCGGATAAGCTTTGACGCGCACGCAAGGCGAGGTGTGAGCTTTGGAAAATCGTTCATTATTTTTCTCCCAAAAGAGCGACAGACGGGGATCGGATTTGAGTCCCCGTCTTTGATTCGCATTATTTTTCAGACGCCAAAAATTCGTTTATCTTATTGATAAGGGCGTCAGCATCGGTTCCGTGAACCGCGCACGCGTCTGCAATAGATTCGCCTCTTGCAGAGGGGCAACCTAAGCAGTGCATACCGATAGCAAAGAAAAACTGCGCCGTTCCCGGATTGTAGTCGAGAACATCGCCAATTATTGAATCCTTAGTTACTTGCATTATATTTACCTCCTGATAATAACTATATATATATTATAAATGCTATTTTAACCTTTGTCAAGAATTTTACGCATTTTGGTCAAATAAAAAAGTCAGACACGCTTTTGTCGTGTCTGACTTAAAGGCTTATTATATTACAAATTCAGGAGAACTATCGACAATATGCCGATGAAAAATCCCACAGTTTGTGTTTTGTTGAATTTCTCGTGTCGTATGAGTGTTGAGTAAAGGAAGATTATAGTCATTCCTGCGCCGGAAACGACAGGGAACAGGACTGAGGCGGGTACGCCCGAAGAGTTTAAGTACATGACAAGCAAATTGGTCATTCCGTTGGCAATTCCGCAGAAAAGAGCCCAATACCAGCCGCGGCGAAGTGACAGCTTTGCTGTTATGCGTTCCTCTTTGAACACGAAGGAAAGCACGAGCATGGTGACGGTAACTATGGCGAGAGCCGTTATCATGAACATATTGTTGCCTGCATTCCCATATATTACCTGCTTTGCCTTTTGCACTACCATGCACATTCCGTTTCCTAAAAATGCTATGCTGACGAATATTACCCATTTTAAGGATACCTTTTCTGGGCTGTTGCTCTTTTGGTGGTTTACCATGACGATAGATGTTATCAGTAACGCTGTGCCGAGTATGAGGAAAACGCCTACGGGATCTCCAAGAAGTATGCCGTAGATGCTTGCCAATATCATGGAGCATGAGGTCAAAAGAGATGTTTTTGCCAGTGAGCCGTGCTTTATTGCAAGAACGGCAAAAAGCGTTCCCGAGCAGTACGAAAGGGCAAACAGCGCGGACGGCAGAAGAAGCTCTGCGCTATAATACCAATCTTTGTTTACCGCTATGAAAAACAGCATGGCAAAGAAGGAGAGCATTCCCGAAAACAAAAATGTTCCAACGCCTTTGTTATCATTATATTTTCTTTGAAAAATGCTTTGAGATGACGAAGTTATTGAGGTGATCGCCAATAATAAGTAATTCATTTTATTCCCCCCTTATTATCAAGCATTACACATTATAACAGAAAGTAAGGTATATTTCAATGTCCAAATGTATCTAAAAATTGCACATTTGTCTTTTTTTATAAAATAAATTGACAAGTGTGTGTGTTTATGATAGAATGTCCGTAGTGTTTGTCGGGGGAGATGATTTATAATGCTTTTGAAATATGATGCCGAAAAGCTTAAAAGCGTAATGGCGGATTTTTATAATATTACGGGTATAGAGATAGTTTTGCTTGATTCGGACAGAAATGTGATATTTGGGACAGGAAACAGAGGACACTCGTTTTGCCATTTGATACAAGGAACGAGGGAGGGAAAACGAAGATGCTTTGCGTCCGACTGCAAGCTTTTTGATATGTGCGACCAGGCAAGGAATACTGTTATGCACAAATGTCACGCAGGACTTATAGATATGCTCGTTCCGATATATGTGTCGAATACGCTTTTTGGATATATACTCTTTGGTCAGGCGGGTGACGATAGTGACGCGAGCTGTGCCTTTGACGCTGTATATGAGAATGTCAAGGACATCGGCGTTGACAGAGCCGAGCTTGCGCGGGCGTATGAAAATCTCGTTCTTTTTGACAGAGAAAGATTTGACAGCGCGGCGTCTATTGTTTCCGTGCTTGCAAAATATATGATGTTTGAGCAGATGGTATATGCCGAATATAACGATATAACCATGGAAATATCGGACTACATCGAAAAAAATCTTTCGGAAAGCATTTCCGTATCCTCGCTTTGCAGAAAATATAATATGTCTAAAAATATGCTTTATCAGGTGTTCAGGGTGAATTTTGAGTGTGGTGTAAAGGAGTACATAGACAAGAGAAGGCTTGCTCGCGCAGAGCTTTTGTTGAGAACGACAGAGCTGTCGGTGTACGAGATAAGCCTTAGATGCGGCGTTGATAATTACCAGAATTTTTGCAGATTTTTTAAGAGGAAAACGGGTGTTTCCCCGCTCCAGTACAGAAAAAGTATAGGTATGAATTATAATTTGTTTGCGCGATAAATAAAAAAGAGAAGCTTCTTTAGAGCTTCACTCTAAAGCACGGTTTTTGGAAACACGGCATATCTCGAAAGAGGTATGCCGTGTTTCGCATTTGTGGACATAAATGCAGTGCTTGTCAGGAAAATTGATAAGGCATAGATGAACAAAAAAGGCTCCCTTTACACAAGGGCGGCCTTTCTACCTCTCGATAGGTAAATTTTCATGAATTGTGTTAAACATATTTACAAGTCTCAAAAATTGTGCTATAATAATTTTGCCAAACAATCTTAATATTCATAGTTATAGGTCTTTTTCTTGTTATGAGATAGCTATAGCTTTTTTTGCTATACAATTAAGCAAACTCGTTTTGGTAAAAACGCTACTCCTGCTTGATTGTATAGAGAACCTATGCTGTGAAGAGATTGTTTGGCGACAACTTGGAGTTCGCGTTTTTCGGTGCGCTGACTTCGGTTGGCGCACTTTTTTATTTTACGGAGGTAGGAAGAAATGAAGAAGATATTATCATTACTTTTGGCACTTGTGTTGTGTTTCCCCCTATATGCTTGTGGAAATAGTAATAATTCCAATAAGAACAATGAAACGCATGAATTGATTTCTGTTGAGAAATTGATTTCTGACCTTGATAATTTGGCGCTTGCTGAACAAAA
>JAGCJD010000135.1 GCA_017648425.1 Clostridia bacterium
CTCGTCATAAGTGCTTCCTGCGGTAGAAACTGCGCTAACTTTCATAACATCATCGGCAATGTCTATTTTTACATGTGACCTTACGCTTCCCGCTATCTTTTCCTCTGTAATAAGAGCAGCTCTTTCAAGCGCGCTCAATATTTCCTTTTTATCAACGATTACATGATTTCGGTGATTTTTAACTATTATTCTGTCGTAATCAATATAGTCGCCCTCAATAAGTCTTGAAAAGAATGTTATCTCTCCTATGAGCATTACAATATGCTTTCTTGTAACGAATATCTGCATAATAGCCTCATCATCGTCATCGAGCATCTTAACAAGCTCTAAAACCGTTTTAGCAGGTACTATAAACGAATATTCAAGATGAGCGTTACCATTAGTATTTTTGTTTATAAGCTCGGTATTTTCCATACACTTAGCAAGCTTAAAGCTGTCGCAGGAAACGAGCATTATGGAATTATCCGTAATTTTAAAGAATGTTCCGTTCAAAACTGCTCTCTGGTCGTTTGATCCCATAGCAAAATCTACTTTATTTATCATTCTTTTAAGAACAGATTGCGAGATCATAAAGCTTCTGTCACTTGTAAGCTCGGGAATTACGGGAAAATCCTCTCCCGCAATAGCTATCATTTTGTGAGAGGAGCGTCCGCTGATTATTGTAGCAGAAAATTTCTGGTCAACTGTAAGGGTTATTTCTTCACCCTCCATTACTCTAAGCGTCTGAACAAATTTCTGAGCGTTTATTATATAACAGCCTTCCTCTATGACCTTTGCCTCTACCGTTATTCTGACACCCTTTTGAAGGTCATAGGTGGTCATTGTACATATATCGGGAAATTTAGCGTCTATAAGTATTCCCTCTGTTGTTGTCATTGAGGATTTGCCTGAAACTGCGCTCATAAGCGGCGCTACCGCTACACTTATCTCATCTCTTTTAAATATGATCTTCATAAATAAATTCCTTTCAAAAATAATTTTCAACAATAAGCCTTCAACAGCAAAAAATTTTTTCTTTCGCTTTCCCTTGCCTCTTGTAAAATATAAAATAATTAAATAATAATAGTATTAGTATTATTAGGGCCTATGGAAACTATGGAAAACCCCAGCAACATGAGTATTTTCAATACCTCTCACAACACCAAAAAAACTCATACTACATAGAGTTTTGAACTCAAACAACACTTAAAACATTTAACCTAAAAAAGCGAAATTTTTTCAAAAAAAACTTCTCAACAGCTTTTAAACAGATTATCCCGAAATATCCTTTATGAGATTGGAAATTTCAAGATTTACCATTGGATCTGCCGTTATTTTTTTAGCTATAAGATTATAAGAATACATTACAGTAGCATGGTCCTTGTTTACTGTCTCTCCTATATCGGGGAAAGAAAGTTCTGTTATTTCTCTGATAATATAAATTGCTACCTGTCTTGCCCAAACTATGTTTTTAGGTCTTTTCTTGCTCTTTATATCGTCCTTTGAAATATCGTATTTTTTATAGACCGCAGAAAATATCTTGTCGATAGTTACGCTTATGGGTTCTTCTCCTCCCAAAAGCTCGGAAAGACAGCTCTTAGCAAGCTCCATATTTATGACCTGCCCCATAATAAGGCTTTTTGCAGAAAGTTTTTTTATAGCTCCCTCTATTTGACGAATATTTGATCTGAGATTTTCAGCAAGGAAAAGAAGAACATCATCGGGTATCATTATATTAGCCTGTTCCGTCTTTTGCTTAAAAATAGCAAGTCTTAATTCAAGGTCAGGCGGCTGTATATCAGCAAGTAATCCCCACTCAAATCTTGTTCTAAGTCTTTCTTCAAGAGTTGCAATATCCTTTGGAGGACGGTCAGATGTGAGTATTATTTGCTTTTGATCTTGATGGAGCGCGTTAAATGTGTGGAAAAACTCCTCCTGCGTTGATACCTTTCCTGCAATAAATTGGATATCGTCTATAAGAAGAACATCGCAATTTCTAAATCTGTTATGAAAATTTATAGTATCATTTTTTGAAATACTGTCGATCAACTGATTTGTAAAGTCCTCGCCATTTATATAAATGACCTTAGCATTTGTTTTTTTCTTTTTTATCTCATTTACGACAGCGCAAATAAGGTGAGTTTTACCCAATCCGCTCGGACCGTAAATAAATAAGGGATTATAATCCATAGCAGGCTTTTGAGCGACTGCAACGCAGGCCGCGTGAGCAAATTTATTAGAGCCGCCTACTATAAAATTATCAAATGTGTAATTTGGATTATGTATTTGGTCAAAGCTCTGCTCATCGTTAAAAGAAGATACAGCTCTCGAAGCAGCAGATTGAGTTATATTTTTTTTCTCATCTTGCTCATTTTCATTAGTTATCTGCTTTTTTATTATCTCAATGTCAGACCTTTTACCGGTAAATATTATATCAACATCACAAGGAAGAAAATTTGAAAATTCCTCTCTTAAAAGGTCTATATGCGTATTTTTTATAGTTTCGTATTTAAATTGAGAATCGCAGGAAAATGTTATTATGTTATCCGAAAAGGAATGAATTTTGAGATCCTTAAACCAAAAGTCGGTAAATGACTTAGTTTTTTTAGAACAAATATTTTTATAAACAATGTCCCAGACCTCGGAAAGCTCATCAATATAAGACATTTTTATCTCCGTTTCTTTAAAAAATATATATCAAAAAATAAACCAATATAATTATAACATAAAATCCTGTTTTTTTCAAGGACTTTTAGTAATTTTCCTACAATAATATTAAAATAAATTAATATTTATATATATAATATTATATAATAGCCTACTAAAAAAATAAGAAGAAAAAATATATACCATATTTACATAAAAAATATAAAATTTATAACATAAAAACATATAAATAAAA
>JAGCJD010000136.1 GCA_017648425.1 Clostridia bacterium
CGCAATGCTTTGTACAATCTCTCTTGTTGTTCAATTTTCAATGACCCTCGCTACCCCTTCCAGCGGGACATCCTGACTATTATATCATACCTATTCCGCATTGTCAATACCTTTTTTGAAAGTTTTTTCGATTTTTTTCATTTTCTTTCTTTAAAGCTCTGCAATGCTACCAAGGTCTCGCCACCTCTTTCAAGACAGCCTGCATATTATATACCTTTTCGCTCAGTTTGTCAAGAGGTTTTTGAAAAAAATTACCCTATTTTGTCATTTTTTATGTTTTATATATTAATTACAAATTTATAGGTGTTGTTTTGTACAATTATACAAGCGCATATGTAAGTCCAAAGCTTTTAGCAAACGAATGTATATACGAGCCCTCATGGCAATAAATCGTAAGTCGCGAGCCTGCGTTTCCGAATGCAGAATATCCAATTTCCGTAACGCTTGAAGGGACAGTTGCACTTGTGAGTTCCATACAGCCGTTAAATGCAAACCAACCTATTCGTTTAACGCCATCGGGTATAATAACGCTTTTTATCTGTTTATCGGAAAAGGCGTTATCACCTATCTCCACCACTTGGTAGCCATCTATACTTGTAGGGATTACTATATCGGTATCTGCCCCCATATAACCGGTTATAGTTGCCAAATTGTCACTGACGGTATAAATAAATCCTTTAACCTTTTCCGCCTCAGGTGTCTGCGTATCCTCAGTCTTACCAACGCTCTGCTCATTATCAAGCATATCAATTAGGTTTTTAAGTTCATCGATCTGCTTTTGCCTTTCCTGCTCACTAATGGATTGCTGTTGTTTCAGTGTGTTCAGTTCCCCCTCAAACAAGGAAACCCTTTCATTAATTTCATTAAATTGTTCAGAGTTTTCATTTGCGCAAGAAGCAAACGAAAGCAGTACAAGAAATATTAAGGTTACAGCGACAGTTCTTTTCATTTTCTCTCCTTATTTATGTTATTTTTCTCTCATTAAATCATACCACGCGAGGTTATTGCAAATCAAGAAAATCATGTCGACTAAAAAAAGTTTTTATATCTGAAAATTTTTTTAAAAAACATATTGACAAATCATTTCTTATGTTGTATAATATACAAGTCGCATGTGAATGCGGGCCATTAGCTCAGTTGGTTAGAGCAACCGGCTCATAACCGGTTGGTCCGGGGTTCGAGTCCCTGATGGCCCACCAAAAGCCCGAAAGCAAAAGCTTTCGGGCTTTTCATTTTCTCCAACACTAGAGAATCACTCAAAAAGCCCTTGACCAAATGGGATTATTGGTGTATAATATTATAAATTATATGTAGGAAAGGAATGGCTTTATGTGGGAAAGAGTTAAATGCTTTTTTAATTCGCTGAAAAATCGGTTCTCTCCAAAAAGGTTCATAAGAATCGCTCTCATTATTCTGGCAATATTGATACCCACAATACTTGCCATTATATCCTTATCTCGCTACAACAGCGTTTCACTTAAACAATCCGAAAGAGTTCACACGGCAATACTTTTTGACAAGGACGGCAATGAGCTTTACCGCGAAAATGCGGAATCAAACGAGGGTGGGGACACTTCTCTTATCAGTATTTTTAACACGATAAATGATAATCTCACGCCTACATCAAAAATAAGCGACAGCGTTGTGACAGAGGAAAAGCTTGTAGCAACTCTTATCAGCCCTGCCAAAACGATAACGCTCGACTGCTATTTTTCATTCACCGAGGGCTCAAGCTACTGTGTTGACGAGTCGGGTAGTTATTTTAAGATAGACAAGGAGGACAGCGAGAGATTTCTGGCTTCAAGCTTTGCAGAGCCGCTATACAAGGACGCAAGGTGTCCTGTGCTGACGACTGCGGACGGTCATAGCGTTACTCCCCATTCCGTATCATGGTATTATCAGAATGTTGAGGGAGGCTTTGCCGAAGCTTTAAAAAATCCAACTGTATCGGAGGTGCTTGCTTATGATATAACGGGTGGAATTTCTCTTTCTTTTAACATTCAACCAGACGAATGTCATGTAAATGTATTCAGTGGTGAAAATCTTATATTTGATGGAAGCCTATCCGACCTTTCGCGTTTAAAGTTTGATTCAAGCGCTCCTTTGCTCGTCAACGCCGTTGCTGAATGGAAACAGAACAGCGGTAGCCAATACTATGGACGCATTGATTATAATTTTTATGTCACTGTGCAAAAACGAGCTGAATTTTCTATAAACAAGACCTCATTATCCGCGGGAGAGTTTGCTATCCTTAGCGCAACTCATGTTTCCGATATTTCAAAAATATACTTTTCCTGCTCTGACCCAAGCTTTAATCCCATATTTTTCTCAAACGGCACTACCGTTCACGCTATAATCCCCTGCCCCTCAGTGCTTTCTGAAAATGGTACGCTTGATGTTACTGTATCATACGGAATATCCATGCAAAAATTCACCATTGAGGTGACCGAGGAAGCGTGTTTCGCTCAGGCAATAATAAATCAAGCTGCCAGATCAAGAGGAATTATGGATATAGGATTTAGCACCTCGGCAGAATACATATTCTTAAACAAAAATGTAACTGACCCCTGCGAGAGAGGATACGATGTAACAACTGAGTTCGGCTCTCCCTCGGAAAGCACCTACTCTTATTTCACTCAATACTCGCACGCGAGCGAATATGGTGTGCTAGTTCCCTCAATATCAGCAGGCAAGGTAGTTAGCAAGGGATACAGCTCATCTCTTGGCAATTATGTGATAATAGATGCAGGGCTAGGTATGAGATTTTGCTATATAAATCTTTCCTGGACCGATGTATCCGTTGGCGAATATGTTGCAACAGGAGATCCTGTTGGGCGAACAAGTAATACTTTCGGCACATCACACGATGGCTTTGCGGTCATTCTGACTTGTGGAAATTCGGTGCTAAACTGCGAATATTTGTTAAAGCAATAAAAAATAACGCTCTCCATTACGGAGAGCGTTATTTTTTTATTTAAAACTCTATCTTGCTTTCAATGTATGCGCGAAGCTCGGTAATAGGAATTCTTACCTGCTCCATTGTATCTCTGTCACGAACGGTCACACATCCGTCAACCTCGGAATCAAAGTCATAGGTGATACAAAGAGGTGTTCCTATCTCGTCCTGACGGCGATATCTCTTACCTATTGAGCCTGCCTCGTCATAATCAACATTGAAGTACTTGGTAAGGTCTTCAAACACCTTTTCCGCGCCCTCGGAAAGCTTTTTGGAAAGGGGCAAAACTGCCGCCTTGAAGGGCGCTAAGAACGGGTGCAGGTGAAGCACGGTTCTTACATCGTTCTTCTCTGCGTCAATCACTTCCTCATCATATGCGTCAACGAGGAATGCAAGCGCAACACGGTCAGCTCCAAGCGAGGGCTCAACGACATAAGGCGTGTATTTTTCGTTAGTTTCGGGATCGAAGTACATCATATCCTTACCGCTATGCTCAGCGTGCTGTGAAAGGTCATAATCAGTTCTGTCAGCAACACCCCAAAGCTCTCCCCAGCCGAACGGGAACAAGAACTCAAAGTCGGTAGTTGCCTTGGAGTAGAAGCAAAGCTCCTCAGGACTGTGATCGCGAAGCTTGAGGTTTTCCTCTCTCATTCCGAGGTCAACGAGCCACTTGCGGCAGTATTCCTTCCAGAAAGCGAACCACTCAAGGTCTGTGCCGGGCTTGCAGAAGAACTCAAGCTCCATCTGCTCAAACTCACGAGTACGGAATGTAAAGTTACCGGGGGTTATCTCGTTACGGAAGGACTTACCGATCTGGCATACACCAAAGGGCAGCTTCTTTCTTGACGAGCGCTGAATGCTTGCAAAGTCAACGAATATTCCCTGCGCGGTCTCGGGACGGAGATAAAGCTCCGTTGTAGAGTCCTCAGTAACACCCTGATATGTCTTGAACATAAGATTAAATTTCTTTATATCGGCAAAATCAGTTCCGCCGCAATCGGGGCAAACTATTCCCTTTTCCTTGATGTATGCTGCCATTTCGTCAAATGTCCAGCCTGCGGGATTATCGTCAAGTCCGTTTGCAAATGCGTACTCCTCAATAAGCTTATCTGCTCTGTGACGAGTTTTGCAGGTCTTACAGTCCATAAGAGGATCAGAAAATCCTCCTACATGTCCTGAAGCCACCCATGTCTGAGGGTTCATAATTATTGCGCTGTCAAGTCCTACATTGTATTTGCATTCCTGAACGAATTTCTTCCACCATGCCTTTTTTACATTGTTCTTGAACTCAACTCCAAGAGGACCGTAGTCCCATGAGTTAGCAAGTCCGCCGTATATCTCAGAGCCGGGGAAAATAAATCCTCTGTTTTTACAAAGGACAACGATCTTATCCATAGTCTTTTCTGAATTGTTCATGATAATTCCTTCCTTAAATTGCATAAATCCTTATATTTCAACATTTTATCACACATTGTATCCATTGTCAAGAGGAATACGAAATTTAAACGCCCGCAACGCTCATTTCACCGAGCGCCACATCAGGTGCTCCGAAGCTTGTAAATCCCGATGGAATACCAAACTTTACGCTGTTTGAAAGCGCTTGAATATTCCTTAGCAGCTCGAAAAAGTTTCCTGCTATCGTAAATCCCTTTACTGCCTTGCCAAGCTTGCCGCTTTCAATGAGAAATCCTGCGCTTTCGATTGAGAAATCTCCCGTTACCGCATTTGCGCCTGCGTGCAATCCTTTAAGCTCGGTAACATAAATTCCGTCACCCGTCCTTTGGAGAAGCTCCTCCTCGGTAAGCTCTCCCTGCTTAATATAAAAGCAGAACGGCGCTATATTTACTCCCGAGGCATAGCTTCCTCTTTGACCGTTCGCAGTGCTTTTAACGCCCGCCTTTTGAGCGTAAGCAAGGTCATAAAGCAAGGTTTTAAGAACTCCGTTCTCTATAACGCTCTTTTTGTAGGTAGCAACTCCCTCTCCGTCAAACGGCGCTGTAACCGTGCTTCCGCTTGGCATTGGATCGTCTATCAGTGTCACGCATTCGGAGGCTATCTGCTCGCCCTCCTTGCCTGCAAGCAAGGAAAGTCCAAGCAACGCGTTCTTGCCCGAAAAAACAGAGCTGAATGCTGATAGTAGCGAGCGCATTTGCTTACCGTCAATAACTATCTTATACCTTCCAGAGGGGATTTGAGAAGCGCCTACCTTTGATATTGCCTCGGCTACCGCTTTGCTTGAAAGCGCCTCTGTGTCTTCAAGTCCCATTTTGAAGTCAAACGCCTCCTGCGCCTCACCGTCCTTATTGACGACTGCCTGAACGAAAACGCCTTGAAGCGACACAGTGTTTGAAAGCTGTAAGCCCTTTGAGTTTACAAGCTCATATCTGCTTACCTCGGCAAACACTCCCGATTGAGTTCCGTCAGTCACAAGGTCACTTGCAGAATAAGTCCTTTTTTGAATA
>JAGCJD010000137.1 GCA_017648425.1 Clostridia bacterium
AATTCTACTTTGATTTTAACGGAAACGGACAGAGTGATAAGAATGACTCTTATGGATATTATACTCATGTTGGCGGCGATAGCTCAATGATGGACGGATTTTGGGAGTGCTTTGGTCTTCGTATCGTTCAAAAGGGAGATGTAGAAGGCTTTGGCTCGAATTACTATACATACAATTTTGAATCCGAAAAGTTTGTTAATGCCATAGATGGAGTTATAAAGCTTATTAATGAGAAGGGTTCCTTTGCCGCAACTTCCCCTACGGTTTCGCTTGATGAGGTTAGGAAAGCATTTTCAAACAGTCAAACAGCTATGATAACTGTAAGACTTAATACTGTAGAGCATTTGACAAGTATGAAAGACGGATATGGAATCGTTCCGTTGCCTAAATTAAGTCCTGATGATGATTACGCTACATCTATTCAGGCAGAATGTCTGCTGTTTGCTATTCCCAACATAGTCAAAGATGTTGAGGAAATAGGCGCTTTACTTGAATGTTGGGGTTCAACGGGCTATAAGGTTGTAAGACCTGCTTATTATGATGTAGCCCTTACAGGAAGATATGCAAAAGATAATGAATCTATTGCAAATCTTGATCTTGTTGCGCATAGCGTATTCGTAGATCCTATAAATTTATACAACAGAACCTTTATATCTTTTAACAGAGAAGCAATACGCGGCGTGTATGTGACCCGTGAAAACAACATAAGTAGCATGGTTGCGCGTTACAGAAGCGATATCAAGACGAAAATTGATTCATTAAATCAAATGTATTACGATGTTTCAAGAGCACAGGAAGCTGCTTAATATTATATTATAAGCATCTTTATGTAGGCACTTTTTCCTGTGGGAAGAGTGCCTACATTCGTCAATACCAAGAAAAGGAGAGGAGTAATTAATATGTCATTAAGCAAGAAGCGTGTTCTATGTCTGATACTTGCATGTGTTACAGTATTCTTGTGTTCTTGTGGCGATAATACCGGATCTGTGACTGAAACGGAAACTGATATTATTGCGGAAGACACTACCGTTACCACTGAAGACGGTGATGACGTAACGCCTGACAAAGAAACGGTCAAAAATTTGAATTATGTTTTGCTTGATTCAAAAGAAAAAATTGATGAATGTACAACTGCGGCAGGTATGAAGCTCTCATACAATGCTGCGGGATATATGGATGTTACTTTTGCCTCATCGGCAAAAAATCCTTATATAAACTTTGTTATGCCCTCGGATAAGCTATACGCAAAAACTTATCCCTACATAGCATTTATAGTAAAGACAAATAATACCTCTGTGGGAGGTAAAGTTCACTTTGGAACGACCAAAGATAATACATATTCAGCCAATGCCTCATTTTTGCATAATGACACGGCAGGGTGGCAGTTAATATATATTTATAATGTTGGATCTTCCGGAATGGATTCAAATTCTACTACACTCAACGGAGATTATACAAAGCTTCGACTTGCCATGTTTGACTCCGTATCGGACACAAATAACACTTATTCAATTAAAGCTATGGGAGTATTTTCAAGTATGGAAAAAATGAAAGATTGGGCAAAGGGACTTACAGACAAGAGTGTTCTTGAATATACTCGAGATGAGCTTGTTGCATTGAATTCCGGACTGTATCTTGGAAATGAGTTTACTACACCCTCGAATGAGTATCGCCCCTCGCGTTATGCGTACAGTATAGAGAGTGATTATAACAAGCAGATCGCACTTGAGAACACGAATGGCTTTGGCGGTATTTGCTCTAATTATGCGTTCAGAGCTGATTATCTTATGAACGAAAGTGAATTTGATAAGATAGAGGCGGCTTTCGTTGCTATGAAAGAGATAGGAATGTACGGCTGGATATATGATGAATTTCACTGGCCAAGTGGAAAAGCTTACGGTCAGGTGCTTGACGGAAATCCCGAATACGAGGAGATAGCTATTTGCCAGTACATTGTGACAGGAAGCGGTTCAACTATATCCTATACAAAGCCCGCTGATGCAGTAAAGATAGAATACGCTTTAGTCAAGGATAGCTCGGGAACGATTTATCACATTGATTATACCGATACATCTATAAATGCAAGCGCGCCCTCTGGGGATTGGAAGCTTTATGTTTATTTGCGTGAAAAGACTTCTACACAGACGGAAACTTCGGATTTCAGAACACTTCGCAGCGTAAATAAATTAAGTCTTGGCGCAACGCAGAAGTTTATTCAAACCACTTATCAGAAATATTATGATAATATGCCCAACGGATTCTCTAATGTTGAAGCATTCTTTACGGACGAGCCTGCATTCTATTATGCAAACTTCTCTCAGCTTATGTGGGAAGACAGCCTGCCTGAGGTTTACAAGCAAATGTGGGGCATAGATATTTGGGATTCTTTGCCTAGCCTCTATACAGGAGATACCGTTGCTGACAAATTAGCAAGACTTCGTTACTATGAAACTGCGGCAAAGATGGTAACGGAGAACTATTATGGCGCACTTGCCGACTGGTGTGAGGATCATGGTACAGCGCTTTCAGGACATCTTCTTTATACAGAGATGCTAAAGGATCACGTTCACAGATATGGTGGAGATCTTATAAATCTTCTTGGCACTATGCAAATACCCGGCGAGGATCTTCTTTTCATTGAACCCGCTAAAATGATGAACACTGATAATTACGGTTGTTCCTTTATGGGAATGAAGTACGTAGTCAGCGCGGCAAGAAGCTTTGAAAGAGAACATGCTTTTGTTGAATTCAATCCGGGTGTAGGAAGCACATCAAATTCAGTAGTATTAGAGGACCCGCTGTTATACTGCAAGGGCGGTGCAACCATTGCGAGATTTATGGGTATAGATAAATTCTCATATATGAATCCTCAGAATACAATGAATTATGATCAGCTCAAGCAATGGAACGAGTATGTCGGACGCATGAACGTTGTTCTTGAAGATGCTGAAATGACTTCGGGAGTTGCTGTGTTCTATCCTATAAAGACAGTTCAGGCATATCATTATGCTGGTGTTAAGCATTACAGCGGTACATATGTAAGTGAGATAGATGCTAAGTACAACACTCTTTGCTACAACCTTATTACCTCGGGAACTGATTTCAATATCATAAATGAGGACAACATACTGAGCGCAACTATTGATAACGGCGTTATGACTATTGGAAACGGATCTTATAATGTTATTGCAGTTGCATACAGCGAAGTCATGTCTCTTGAATGTCTGCAAAAGCTTAATGACTTTGTACAGTCCGGAGGTAAGGTTCTTTGGGTAGGAGAAAAGCCCAGCCTTGCTGACGATGCAGCAGAGCAGAGCGCATTTAATTCAGTTGCTGCTAATTTTGCAGGTGACACAGTTTACAACAATGAAAATATTTGTGACATCATAGGTCAGTACGATAATGTTGATGCAACTTTTGATAACCTGAACGGAGAAGTACTTGTAAGCCAGTATGAGAAGGACGGAAAGACTATATACTTCCTTTGCAATTGGCAGAAGAAGCTCAAATCGGTAACAGTTAATCTGCCCGAAACGGCTAAAATATCTGTTTATTACCCGGGAACAGGTGTAATTGAAGTTATCAATTCTGCCAATAGTTGTACGGTAAGTATTCCCGCATATGAGGGAGCATTTATAGTCGTTGAATAACTATAAAAGAAAAATTTAATTAAAGTGCAAAAAATCCTATCGGATACGGAAAGTGTTTCTGTATCCGATAGGATTTAAAAAATAATATATACCTATGAAAAAATTAATAACATTATATTACGGATAGGTAGGTAAATAATATATGGAAAGATATGCGTGGAGAGCAAAACTTAAGCCCGGAAAAAGGGAAGAATATTGCCGTCGTCACGACCAAATTTGGGAGTCGATGAAGCAAACATTAAAAGAAGCCGGCATATGTAACTATTCTATTTGGATAGTCGATAACGATATTTTCGGATACTATGAATGCGAAAAAGGAATTGAGTTTGCAGCAAAGGTTCAAGCTGAAAGTGACATCGTAAAATGCTGGAACGAATATATGAAAGATGTAATGGAAATGGAACTTGATAAGAAAACGGGTAGCCAACCACTAATGACCGAAGTATTTCGTTTGGATTAATTTAAAGGGTGAGATAAAAAATGATAAAGAGAGACACAGCCTTTATTAAAGCAGTGCCTATTTGGGCTAAGGAAAAGACTGATGAAATAAATTGCTCGTTGTACTTTGAAACAAGTATCGAAAGCAACGACAAAACGATTCTCCGTATTGCGGGGAACAATGACTATCAAGTGTTTATAAACGGTATTTTTTGCTTCTACGGACCTGCGCGCGCAGGCCGCGGATATTACCGAGTAGATGAGATAGCGATTGGCGAATATCTTACAAAAAAAGAAAATCAGATAGAGATATTGGTGAGTGCGTACAATATTGATAATTTTTGTTTTTTAAATGAAAAAGGCTTTGTTTGTGTAGAATTTGTATGCGGAGAAAAGGTTTTTGGAGAAACAGGAAGCGATTCTTGGAGCGTTCGTGAGTACACACAAAAGATACGCAAGACGCAGAGATATTCTTTTCAGCGTCCGTTTGCTGAGGTTTATGATTACCGAAAATCTAACGAAAAAAGGTATCTCTCTGTTCAAAAATGCGAGGATAAAAAATTCATTGTCCGTGAAGTTCCATATCCCGCATTTGACAGAGAATATATAAATGAGATAATTCATACCGGTGTTGCAAACAGAATTGAGCCTGAGGAATATTTCCACGATAGGGCAATAGATAAAGTAGGTAACGGTTACATTGGTGGATTTGCGGTCAATGAACTTGATATATGCTCTGTTTGGGAAGCGCAGAAGTTTAGTCTTTCTCCGAGTGATACCAAAATAAATTTATTGCCTCAAAAGCTTTTTAGCGGCTCATATATGAGATCTGCTATGCTCGGAGAGCGGACAGGCTTTATTGAGCTTGATCTGGTTTGCAAGAAGGACGCGGACATATATCTCACATTTGATGAAATACTGAGTTATGACGGCAAACTTGATTTTACCAGATTGGGATGTTCAAATGTAGTTGTTTACAAGCTTTGTGGCGGTCAAAATTACCATCTTGTTACCTCACAACCATATTCGCTGAAATATATTGATGTGATATGCCTTGACGGTGAGATAGAGCTGAACAGAATTGGAATGATCCGCCTTGATTTTGATAAGAAGAATATCAATAAAAAATTAAAAGACGATACAGATGCAGATATGAGGTCTATATACGATGCCGCTGTTGAAACTTTCAGACAAAACACGGTAGATATTTATATGGACTGTCCGTCAAGAGAGCGTGCAGGGTGGTTGTGCGATAGCTTCTTCACCTCACGCGTAGAGTATTTGCTTACAGGAAAAAGCGCAGTTGAGCACGCATTCCTTGCTAATTTTGCAATGGAAGATGACTATTATAAGAATATTCCGGACGGAATGCTGCCAATGTGCTATCCGTCAGAGCACGCTGAGGAGGTTTTTATACCCAATTGGTCGATGTGGTATGTTCTTGAACTAAATGAATATCTTACTCGTACGGGCGATATGGAATTTGTCAATGAAATTAAAGACAAAATGTATCGTTTGATTGAGTATTTCAAGAGATTTGAAAACAGTGACGGTCTGCTTGAAAAGCTACAAAGCTGGGTGTTTATCGAATGGTCGCGTTCCAACGACCTTATTCAGGATATAAATTATCCAAGCAATATGCTCTATTACGCTTTTTTGAATACAATAGGAAAATTATATGAGGACAAGTCGCTTATAAAAAAAGCTGAGGCTTTGAAGTCAACAATAAGAGAAAAGAGCAGATGCGGAGTATTTTTCTGTGATAATTCGGTATATCAAAACGGTGTTGCAATACTGTCCGGTGAATGCACGGAAAGCTGTCAGTATTATGCTTTCTTCACGGGTGTTGCCGATATCGATACGGATTCAGAGCTTTGGAATATACTTGTAAATGACTTTGGATCAAAAAGAAAGCAAACGGATAAATACCCCGAAATAGCCTTTTCAAATGCTTTTATTGGCAACTATCTCAGGTGTGAGCTTCTTATGAGGAACGGTCTTAAAGAACAGCTTGAAAAGGATATTAGAGGATATTTTCTTGGCATGGCAAAGCGTACTGGTACTCTTTGGGAGCATGATAGTGTTATGGCAAGCTGTAATCATGGGTTTGCTTCTCATGTGCTCATGTGGTTAGATTATTTGAATTATTTACAATAAAGTACATTTATAATACAGAAAAGAATTTTCAATTATTAAAACAAGGACGAAATTTGAAAGATGAAAAAATATGATGCTGTTGCAGATGTATGAAACAGCTTGACATTAGTATTGATGGCAGCCACAGAGGTAATGTCTAAAGCGATACCCTCAACTGTGCTTCCGGTTTCTGCGGTAAGCTCATCTGCTGCCTGCATCAATGCTTCCTTGCCACGGCTTGAAATTACAACGGTAGCGCCAGCGTTGGCAAGACCTCTTGCCATACCTTTTCCGAGTCCGCGGCTTCCGCCGATGACAACTGCTACCTTGCCTGTCAGAGCAAATAGATTTTTCATAATAATCACCTGTTTTTCAAAGAAATATTGCTATTACAGCGAGTTTATTCTATCATATGACAGCCATAGTTGTCGAGTGCTTTTTAGGAATTCTGGAATTTGACGCGCATTAACCAAATTCCCGATTGATAGCATCCAGATATAGGCTTGTCTTGTTTTCAATACGTAAAAGAGAAAAGCCCTGAAAGCGTAGTGCTGTCAGGGCTTTGTTTGTGCGGGTAACAGGACACTTGAACACGCTTCGCTTCGCTCAGCGGCAAGTGTATCTTGACGAACAAAGTCCGTCATTTGATTTTCAAAACGATAAACATTGCCTGCTACCAACGCCTGTGGCGTTGGGAAGCTTCCGCGAGCCGTAACCAAAACGAAAAATAAAAGAACGGCAAAAGCCGTTCTTTTATTTTTGGTGCGGGTAACAGGACTTAGCGATCCTCGCTTTGCACATACGTGTGGCAGTGAATAAGGATTTGCAACAGTGCAAAGCAATCCAATCCTCACGGATTGGAGAGGTTCGGCGTTGGCAAACTCATACGAAACAGATAGGGATACGCACAAGGCGTATCCCTATCTGTTTGGTGCGGGTAACAGGACTTGAACCTGCACGAAGTCGCCCCCACTAGAACCTGAATCTAGCGCGTCTGCCAATTCCGCCATACCCGCGAATGAAATGAGCGTGGTATGGCGTTGCCTAAAGACCGTAAATCGGTCTTTACTGGGGCGAAGCACAAAGATACCTGCATATTCTCTACGAGAATATGCTGCAACAACGCAAGCGTTGTTGCGCTCTACATCCGAAGCCGTTTCCTTTAATTTTTGCACGGAGTGAGGTCTCCGAGGCGAGACTTATATAAAGTATCTCCGCTTAATATAATCTCAGTGTTCGCAATTCGCGAACATTGAAATTATATCACATTCTTTTGCTTTTGTCAATAGGTGATTTTATTTTTTAAGTGTATATTAAAAGCCCGATGGACGCCATCGGGCTTTTGTCTATTTATTCCTCTTTTTCCTTCTCTTTTTCCTTTTCCTCGGCGTCCTCGTCCTCAGGCGTCTTTATCGTAACTATCGCACGCTCTATCTTATGCTCCTTTATGGATTCAATGCTGATGTCAAGCGTTTCTGTTGAAAGGTTGAAGGTCGAGCCGTCCTCGGGCACCGAGCCGTAAATTCCAAGCACATATCCGCCAAATGTATCAGAGTCATCGCCTATCTCTATTCCAAGCGCCTCCTCAACATCTGCAATCCCCGCAGTACCGCCTATCTGCCATGTATTTTCCTCAAGCTGAGCGATCATTTCCTCCTCGCTCTCGCCCTCCTCGGGCTCGGTGAATTCACCCACTATACATTCAACGAGGTCGGTAAGTGTAACTATTCCTCGTACTCCGCCGTACTCGTCAAGAACTATTGCGAAAAATTCCTTTTTAGCCTTCATGTTACGGAAAAGAACATCTGCCTTGACCGTTTCGGGCACGAAGTAAGCAGGGAAGACCGCATTGCTCAAAACGCTTTCGCGTGTCTTTTCCTTAAGTCTGAAATATGCTCTCGCGTCAAGAATACCTATAATATCGTCAACACGCTCTCCGTAAACAGGGAATCTCGAAAACGGGCTGGTGGTTATTACGCTGTCCCACTCCTCAATCGGGTCTTCAAGCGCAAGCATGGTTATATCCATTCTGTGAGTTGCTATCTCTCCCGCGGAGAGGTCGTCAAACTCAAATATGTTCTCAATAAGCTCTTTATTATACTCGTCAATGCTTCCGTCCTCGTGTGCTTCATCTATGAGTGTAAGTACTTCGCCCTCGGTGACGGTGTCCTCTTCCTTAGCCTTGAATATCTTTGAAATGAGCTTTTTCCAAAGCATGAATATAAAGTTTATGGGTGTAAGTATGGTAACGAGGAACGAAAGGAATCCGGATATTTGCATTGCAAGTCCCTCGGCATGCTCCTTGGCAAGGCTTTTGGGTGTTATCTCGCCAAAAATCAGCACAACTACGGTTATTACTATTGTTGATATGGTGGTTGCCGCGTTTGCTGCGGTGGTGTTTGCAAGAAGCTGTAAAAACAAGATGGTCGATATTGAGGAAAGCGTGATGTTTACTATATTGTTTCCAACAAGTATGGTTGACAGCAGCTTGTCATAGCTTTCACTCATTTTCAGCACTCGAACGGCTCTTTTGTTTCCTTCCTCAGCCAAGGTCTTCATCTTGGTCTTATTGAGAGAGGTAAAGGCTGTTTCGCTCGCTGAGAAGAACGCTGAGAATACAAGGCAGATTAGCATACCAATTAACTTAGGTAAACTACCATCGGGTAACATAGATTTTACTCCTTAAAATAAATAATATTTCCGAATTTCGGATAAAATGTATTTCGAATTTTGAAAAATATCACACAAACGCAAAAAAGCATAGCCTGAGATTTTTTCTCAAAGTTATGCGTACAAATGCTTGTTATTCAAATGGTTGGTTCCGCTCGGGGTACTTCGACAGTTCCCGTCACTATCGCCGTTATCCACTGTGATTTTTCTCCTATTTCAAAATTTGATTTGTAATATTATAGCACACAAAAGATGATTTGTCAATATATAAAGCAAAAATTATCAATTCAACTCCGACATAGAGTACGGCGGAGATTGAATTATTACCGCCGTATCGGTCTGCACATATGAGGCTCAACACCTATTTTTTTAATGGTTGCACAAGCAGTAAATGCCTTTTCCTCGCTTGTGAATATTCCGAACACCGAGGGACCGCTTCCGCTCATCATAGCTCCGACAGCGCCCGAGCTTAACATTATTCGGCGGAGATTTGAAGCGACAGGGCGGATAGAAAGTATCGGCTGCTCAAAAATGTTATAAAGACTTTTGGCTGTTGCGATTATGTCGTTCTCCGACATGGCGCTTTTTAGCGCGGATATGCTGTGAGGTGTGTAGAGAACATCGGATACAAAACCGTTATAAATCTCGTCCAGCATCGAGAACGCCATGGGTGTGGAAACTCCCTCGCCACCGCACGCGACAACTAGGACACAATCGGGCATTGACGGAAAGTCGTGGAGTATATCTCCCTTACCCTCGGCAAGCGCCGTTCCACCCACAATACAGAATGGAATATCAGCGCCGAGCATTCCACCGAGCTTGCAAAGCTCTGACATGTCAAGAGGAGAGGAGCAAAGCTCATTGACGGCAAGAAGCACGGCGGCAGCGTCTGCGCTTCCGCCTGCAAGTCCTGCCTGCATTGGTATCTGTTTATCTATAATTATGTCTGCGCCTATGGATATTCCCCTTGTTTCACAGTAGGCAATAAGCGCTCTTACCGCGAGATTTTGGCGTCCGTCAGGCACACCGGCAACATTGCATTTTACAGTAATATCTGTGTCGTCACGGCGGACAAGCGTTACGGTATCGCAAAGCGACACGCTCTGCATAACATTGATAACGCTGTGAAAGCCGTTCTGCATGACGCCGTTTATATCAAGGTGAAGATTTATTTTTGCATGTGCTTTTTTGGTAACGCTTTCCATCTGCCGCCCTCCGAAAATCGAATGTATATTAAATATACCACGAAAAGCCGTTTTTTTCAAGTAAAATGCGTAAATTTATAGCAAATATGTTAAATATGTAAATTTTGAAAATACTATTGACTTGCAGGTGTAAAAAATATAAAATAATATGTAGCGCAATATTATATTGTCGAGGCTCAAGGGCATCGACATGTCATTTGGAGGAAATTTATGAAAATGTCCGATAATTCAAAGCGGAGCGTTATCACCATACTCGTAGTCTGCGCTGTGGTGTTCGTTGCCTTTTACGGAATAGTAAACTTAGGTACGATATCGGGAGTGGTAAAGTCCTTTCTCTCGGTTATGAGCCCTATAATCATAGGATTTGCTATTGCTTATGTGCTCAACCCTATTCTTCGCCTTTTTGAATTTCATGCTTACAAAAGGATAAAGAGCAAAAATCTATTAAGGGGACTTTCGATAGCGTCAACCTATGTTGTAGCTCTGCTTTTGATAGTAGCGTTCTTCTGGCTTATAATCCCATCGCTCATAACCGCGATAAGCGATCTTGTTGCAAATTACGACAACTATATTTCAGCCACAACGGGCGTTATCAACAATTTTATTAACTGGTTGATGAAAAACGACAGTGTGTCCGAATATATCAACGATGCGGCTATCAAGCAAATGATAGCGAACTTCTTCTCCTATTCGGGAAGTATGCTTGATACCGTTATTAACTACGCTGTTGAATACGGCTCTGGATTGTTCGTTGGAATAAAGAACACGCTTCTCGGAATATTTATTTCTGTTTATGTTCTTATCTCAAAGGAAAAGCTTATCGCTCAGCTCCGCAAGTTCAGCGTTGCGGTAATGCCCGAAGCAAGACAGAGAAAGCTCCGCAAGTATATTACACTTACTCACAGGAACTTTTCGGGATATTTCATTGGCAAGATAATAGGCTCGTGCATAGTATTTGTTCTTATGTTCATCATGATGCTTTTGCTGAAAATGCCGTATCCGTTGCTCATATCTACCATTTTTGCGGTTACCGATATTATACCGATATTCGGTCCCATACTCGGTGCTATCCCCTCGTTCTTCATTATATTTATCGTAGATCCCATAAAGGCACTTATATTCCTCGTTTTGGTCGTTGCCGTTCAGCAGCTTGAGGGTAATGTGATAAGCCCCAAGATACTTGGTGAAGCAACGGGAATAAGCTCGTTGAGCGTTATAATAGCCATAATAGTAATGGGTAGTTACTTTGGTCTTGTAGGTATGATAATAGGAGTTCCTATATTTGCAGTTGCAATTACCATAGTTAAGGAAATGATAGATACAAGGCTTCGCAGAAAGGAAAAGCCCACTGATACTGCGGAATATTATGAAGACGATTCTGTTGTTGATCCACACGAGCATCACGAGGCGTTCTCCAAGAAAGTCTTTGGCAGAATATCGGTTATCGTAAAAAAGATTGTAGGATTATTTAAAAAAGATATGACTGATGCTGAGGTTGAGGCAAAAGCTGATGCGGAAGCATCTGCTCAGGAGGATGAAAAGAACGAAAATGAGTGAAAATCAGTTTAAAAACGGGGGAATATCCGTAGATACAGAGCATATATTTCCCATAATAAAAAAATGGCTTTATTCTGAAAAGGATATATTTCTGAGAGAAATAGTTTCAAATGCGACTGATGCGATAACAAAGCTTCGCCGCTTGGAGTCGCTCGGACACAGAGAGCCGACTGACGAGCAGTACAGAATTACCGTAACGCTTGATGAGGAGGCAAAGACTATAACCGTCAGCGATAACGGAATTGGAATGAGCGAGGAGGAGCTTACCAAGTACATCTGCAACATAGCGCTTTCGGGGGCTGTGGAGTTCATACAGAAATATGAGGACGCAGGTGACGGTAAAAACGGTATTATCGGTCATTTTGGTTTGGGCTTTTACTCTGCGTTTATGGTCAGTGACAGCGTTGAGGTAATAACAAGGTCATATACCGATGCGCCCGCAGTTCACTGGATATGCGAGGAGAGCGGTGAATATAAGCTTGAGCTTTGCGAGAGAGATACTCACGGAACTACTGTTGTCATGCATATATCTGACGAGGAAAGAGAGTATCTTTCCATATCCAAGATACGCGCTATGCTTGAAAAGTATTGCGCGTTCATGCCCGAGGAGATATATCTTGTCAATGCAGGGTC
>JAGCJD010000138.1 GCA_017648425.1 Clostridia bacterium
GATTTATGGAGATCTGGAACAATGTGTTCTCACAGTTCAATAATGACGGAAACGGTAATTACACAGAGCTTTCACAGAAAAACATTGACACAGGTATGGGACTTGAGCGTCTTGCTTGCGTCATGCAGGGTGTGGACAACCTATTCGAGGTAGACACCGTAAGAAAGATACTTAATACGGTTTGCTCGATTTCTGGCAAGAGCTATGGTGCGGACGCAAAGGACGACATATCTATCCGTGTCGTTACCGACCATATAAGAAGCGCTACATTTATGATATGTGACGGTGTTATCCCCTCCAATGAGGGACGCGGATATGTTCTCCGTAGAATACTTCGCCGCGCGTGTCGTTTTGGAAAGCTTCTCGGTATAAACAGAGCATTCCTTTGCGAGCTTTGCGAGGTCGTTATTGGCGAAAACATCAACGCTTACCCCGAGCTTGGCGAAAAGAAGGATTATATACTTAAAGTCATTTCTATTGAGGAGGAAAGATTTGAGGCTACCGTTGATGCGGGACTTTCTATTCTCTCCGATCTCATAAGAGGCGCTATTGCAGAAAATGCTGACACCATATCAGGCGAGGAGGTATTCAAGCTTTACGATACATTTGGATTCCCTATCGACCTTACTCGTGAGATAGCGGCAGAAAGCAATCTTAAGCTTGACGAGGATACATTCCTTATGCTCATGCAGCAGCAAAAGGTTCGCGCAAGAGAGGCAAGAGCTAATATAGGTGGTTGGGACGAGTCATCAAAGTCACTCATTTCTGACCTTCCAAAGACAGAATTTACAGGCTACACCGATTACAGAAGCTCCGCAAAGGTTATTGCTATACTTACCGATGAGGGCAGTGTTCAATCGGTTGACAGCGGAGATTGCTCGATAATACTTGACAGAACTCCTTTCTACGGCGAGGGAGGCGGTCAGGTCGGTGATACGGGAACTATCTACTCTGACGGATTTTTGGCTAAGGTTTACGACACAAAGAAGACTGACGGCGTATATATCCACCTCTGTACTGTTGCGGAGGGCAGCATAAGCGTTGGTGGCAGTGTCGTTGCCGACATTGAGGACAGCAGAAGAAATGCTATCGGCAGAAATCACTCTGCGGCGCATTTGCTTCAGGCGGCTCTCAGAGCTGTACTGGGAAGCCATGTTGAACAGGCTGGCTCTTTCGTTAACGAAGATGTATGCAGATTTGACTTTACTCATTTCTCCGCTCTTACAAGCGAGGAAATAATAAAGATAGAAAACCTTGTAAACCTTAATATTCTTGCGGCTAACGATATAGTTACCGTTGAAACGGATATTGAAACTGCAAGAAAGAACGGCGCTATGGCTCTGTTTGGTGAAAAGTATGGAAGTGTTGTTCGTATGGTTAAAATGGGCAACTTCTCTACCGAGCTTTGTGGAGGTACTCACTGCAACAACACAGGAAAGATAGGACTATTTAAGATAATTTCCGAGACCTCGGTTGCGGCAGGCGTAAGAAGAATAGAGGCTGTAACGGGACTGGGTGTGCTCAAGCTTATTGCAGAAAAGGATACGCTTATCGGCGAGACTGCATTGCAGCTCAAAGTTCAAAACCCCGCAGACATTGCAAAGCGTGCCGCTGCTGTTGATCAAGAGTTGCGTGAAGCAAGAAAAGAGATCGAGGCGCTTAACGCAAAGATAGCATCATCAAAGCTTGACACTATTCTCTCCTCTGCAAAGGCAGTCGGAGCTTACAATCTTATTTGCGCGAGAATTGACGATATACAGTCTGATGCAGCTCGCGCATTGGCAGATGAAATAAAGGCAAGCAATCCCGATGCGGTAGCGGTACTCGCTATCACCGCTGGTGACAAACTCAGCTTTATAGCAGTTGCAGGTAAAAACGCTGTAAGCGGCGGGGCTCATGCAGGCAAGCTTGTAGGAGCCGTTGCGGCTATTACAGGCGGTAAGGGCGGTGGACGCCCCGACAACGCTATGGCAGGTGGTAAGGAACTCTCCAAGATTGACGAGGCTCTTGCTCACGCTGAGGTAGCGCTCAAAGACATGATAAAATAACAAGAGTTATAAAAAAATGGCGAGGAGCTTTTAAAAGCTCATCGCCATTTTTTATCTTTGAAACACTATATCGCAAAGCGCATCCAATGTATCAACGACCACCGCTCCCGTGCTCAGCAAGTGTTCTCTTGATTGATGTCCTCGGCATACGAGAATACAATCCGCGCCAAGCGCCTTTGCAGTATCTACATCATGATCCGTATCCCCAATAAAGAGCACCTTGCTTCCTGTATGATTTTTTCTCCACTCATACGCTAA
>JAGCJD010000139.1 GCA_017648425.1 Clostridia bacterium
ATAATTCCCACAAAATACAAGATAGCAATAAGGATACATATAGTGATACAAGCTTTTGCGGGAGGCGGTAAGATCTTTTTCATTTTCGATTTCTCCTTTGTTTAAAAAATAAAAAGGTGCGTCCACGAGGGACGCACCGAAAAAGTGTATCTCTCATAGTCGGCAAACAATTTCATAATCCTCAACAGAGAAATAGAATAAGAGAGAACTACTTTTTACCAAAGTATAGTTCTCCATTAAGGATAGTTTTATAAAATTGTTTGCCGACATCATTTTATCATAAAAAACAGAAAATGTCAATATTTTGAGGGAAAATCTTATCAAGCTGTTTTACCCATACAGAGTTGATATTAGTTAAAACATAAGACGGGAGGAAAGCCCGTTCCGCTTTCACGCAAAGAATTTATTCAGCCCATATCTTTTTAATTTTTGCTCTCATTTTTAAAAAAATCGGGGTAGAGAAGCGCGATTTTTGCCTCGTTTTTTTTGTAAATCCTTATCCATTTAATGTAAATTTCTTAAAGAAATGTAAAATAATGTATATTTCCAAAAATTGCCGACCGAAAAGGTACTAAAAATGGGCTAAAAAATGAATTTTTGGATAAATTGTGTTAATTGCTGAAATGTTTTTTAAAAAAATTCGTTAATCCTCTTGCGTAATTTATAAAAGTGTTTTATAATAATAGCACGGTGGTGGAAAGTGGAGCGAAGTGTAGCAAAATACCACAAAAACCGCTTCAAAGAGTTAAATACGGCGCACTGCTTGACAGTGTGAAGCCGAAAACCTACATAATATATACACGCGAAAGGAGGCAGCGCAAATGTTATCAGGTGAATTCAGACACGGTATAGACCCCAAGAACAGATTATTTATTCCCGCAAAGCACAGAGAAGAGCTTGCAAAGGACAACGAGTGCTTTATGGTAGCAAAGAGCATAAGAGAAAACTGCCTCAAAGTGTATTCCATGTCCGAGTGGGAGGAATATATCAGCCCCATAAGGAAAATGGAGAGAAGGGATTCCGAGAGAATACTTCGCGCCCTCCACAAGGATGCGGCGCAGGTAACGCCTGACTCGCAGGGAAGAATAATTCTTCCGACAGCGCTTATTGCATACGCGGGTATAATAAAGGGCGCGGTCATTGTTGGCTGTGGAGCTTACAGTGAGATATGGGCTGAGGAAGCATACGAGGCTATGGTCAATGACGAAAACCTCGAGGGAATGAAGAACCTGCTTGAATCCTACGGTCTGTAATGGAAGAGAAAAGAGAATTTTCACACCGCTCCGTACTGCTTTATGAATGTATGGACGGTCTTGATATAAAGCCTGACGGCATATATGTTGACGGAACGGCAGGCGGAGGAGGTCACTCCTCACAGATAGCAAGGCGACTGACAAGCGGAAGACTTATTGCCATTGATCGAGATGAAGCGGCGATAAGGGCGGCAGGCGAGAGACTTTCCGAGTTCGGAGAGAGAGCCACAGTCGTAAGAAGCAACTTTTATGAGCTTGCGCGTGTGTGCGAGCAAATGAATATAGAGGGCATAGACGGACTTCTGCTCGACTTGGGAGTTTCGTCACATCAGCTCGATACCCCCGAAAGAGGGTTCTCGTATATGTCCGATGCGCCACTCGATATGCGAATGGACAAGCGAGATGGACTTACAGCGTTTGACATTGTCAACGGATACACAGAGGAAAGACTCAAAAAAATACTTTACGAATACGGAGAGGAGCGTTTCTCCGCGTCAATAGCGGCGGCGATCGTAAGGGAGAGGCAGAAAAAGCCCATTGAGAGAACCTTGGAGCTTTCCGATATTATTAAATATGCAATTCCGCCCCGTGCGAGAGAGGCCGGTCATCACCCCGCAAAGAGAAGCTTTCAGGCGATAAGGATAGAGGTCAACGGAGAGCTTGCGGTGATAGAGCCGACTATAAGGGATGCGGCAAGACTGCTTCGCCGCGGTGGAAGAATAGCGATAATCACTTTCCACTCGCTTGAAGATAGGATAGTCAAGCAGGCGTTTGCATCGCTTGCCGAGGGCTGTACTTGTCCGAGGAGCTTTCCCGTGTGCGTTTGCGGGAACAAGCCAACTCTTAAAGTCATAACAAAAAAGCCTATACTTCCTTCAAGCGAGGAGCTTGAAGAAAATCCCCGTTCAAGAAGCGCAAAGCTAAGAGTTGCGCAAAAGCTTTGATAAGGTCTTATTGATAAAAACATAAAAAACACAGGAGGTATATAAAGGATGTCCGTTCAAACGAATGAATCTTACAACCGTTGTCTTGACGAGCTTCGCAATCGTTACAAGGGCAGAGGTATCTCTGCAAGCATAAAGAACGATTCCATGCTTAAAAGCGGTGTAGAGGACACAGCAGAAAAGAGCTACATTCTTTTCGATTCAAAAAGCAATATTGCCGACTGCTATCGCAGCGGTGTTTACAACGGCTCCAAATATATGACTTCCGATGATTTCGTAAGATATTTTAAAACTCGCAGAGAGTTTTATATGCCCGAGGCTCTCAGAAAGCAGCAGGAGATGCAGGCAAAGTCCACCTCTGTCGTAAGCAAAAGACAGACGGGCAGGGGAATGCGCGAATCCTCAGACTCAAAGGAGGGTCATTTAAAAACCATAATATCGGCGTTAAAAAGATTTCAGTCTAAATGGTTGCCGCTTGAACCAAGTGAGGGTAGAGCGGTTGGTGATCGCTTCCGCATTCCCGTTGCGGCAATGTCGGGACTTGCAGTATTTACCATTTCTCTCGGACTTATAGTCGGAGGCTCGGTAATGATAGGCTCGGCATCGGGCGAGATAGGAAGGCTCAACAGCGAGATATCCGTTCTTGAAGCAACAGAGACAGATCTTGAAGGAAAGCTCGACCTCAAATATAATGTAAATGATATTGAGGAGGAGGCAAGAAGCCTCGGAATGATCAAGAGAGAGCACGCCGATAACAAGTATGTTCCCATCAAGGGAGATAATGAGGTCATAATCTACGAGGATACGGACAAGGAGATAGGTCTTGCCGCTCTGCTTTCCGCGTTTGGTATAGAAATAGACTGAATAGACAGAATAAAATCTCTGACGGTTACATATTATGAAACTGAGATGAGATTTTCTGCTTTATAGCAAAATAAACCGTTGGGAGGAAAAGGGAAATGGCTAACGAAACAGTCAGCACGGGTGCGATAAGGCGTTCGACTATCGCAGGGTTATTCGTGCTTGGCGTGTTCGCGGTCTTGCTTTTCCGAATACTTATAATTCAAACGGTCAGCTTTGAAAAATATCAATCAAAGGTAATAAATCAGATAACAACAGAATCGCCCGTAAGCGCGGCGAGAGGTAAGATATACGATAAGAACGGAAATGTTCTTGCAACTAACATAACGACCTACCGTGTGTTCATATCCCCCTCGGGAATAAGCTCGGCATCGGGTAGCGAGGACAGCGGAGAGTACAAGGATTATGCAAGAATAGTTGCAGGTGGGCTTTCCGACATTCTGGGTGTGGAATATGAGTATGTTTACACTCAGGCAACCAAATACACTCAGTATCTCGACAGAACTATACAGCGAAAGGTAATGGAGGAAAAGGCTGACGAGGTGCGCGAGTTTATTGAGCGCAATGAGCTTGAAGACATGATATATCTTGAAGCGCAAAGCACACGCTATTATCCCGGCGAAACGCTCGGAGCGCATATTATAGGCTTTACGAGCAGTGACGGAGTAGGG
Organism: Clostridia bacterium; assembly: GCA_017648425.1. Classification (GTDB taxonomy): domain Bacteria; phylum Bacillota; class Clostridia; order Oscillospirales; family CAG-272; genus HGM12713. The sequence continues at coordinate 3,730 of JAGCJD010000139.1, forward strand.
CTATACGGTCTTGAATATCAGTATGACGAATATCTCAGAGGTACTAACGGATATTATATCAAGGCAAGGGATTCATACGGCAACGAGATGCCCGATGAATACGCGAGCTATATTGACGCGATAGATGGATACGATATTACCACAACGATAGACGCAAGCATTCAGAGCTATCTCGAAGAACAGCTTGCAAAGACGGTCGAGGACCACGATGTAAAGAACCGCGCGTGCGGAATAGTAATGGATGTAAATTCGGGCGCGATACTCGCAATGGCGACATCATCTCCGTTCGATCTTAACGATCCGTGGAAGCTGAACGCGGAGGCGCAGGATATACTTGATTCTTCGGGGCTTAGCGAGGGAACTGACGAATATAACGCGTTGCTTTCAAAAACGCTTACCGAAACATGGTCGAACAAGGCGGTGGCGGAGAGCTATATACCCGGTTCTACATTTAAAATAGTAACCTCGGCTATGGCGCTTGAAGAAAAAAAGGTAAACCTTACTGAAACCGTGTCATGCGCGGGAAGCAAGGAAGTTCTCGGAATACGCATACATTGCCACAAGGTCACGGGACACGGCGTACTTTCATTTGCGCAAGGACTTCAACAGTCCTGCAATGTGTGGTTTATGACGCTTGGCGGTAGAATTGGAATTGCGGATTACGAGGATTATGTCGAGGCGTTCGGCTACCGTGAAAAGACGGGAGTTGACCTGCCGGGTGAGGCAAACAGTATATTTATCGACCAAATGAGCGAGCTTGACCTGGCAATTTACGCCTTTGGTCAGAACTTTAATGTAACTCCTATACAGCATATAGCGGCTATTTCTTCCGTTGCAAACGGCGGAACGCTTTATACCCCTTATGTAGTTGAAAAAATAACCGATAACTCGGGAAATGTTATATACAGTCACGAGCTTGAGGTCAAGCGAGAGACCGTAAGCGAGGATGTTTGTAAGACTATTTCAAAGATCCTCGAGGAGGGTGTTTCAGGTGACGGCGGCGCTAAGAACGCATATGTAGCGGGCTATAAGGTCGCCGCAAAAACGGGAACATCTGAAAAAAAGAATGTGGGCAAGGAAGATATGTATATCTGCTCCACAGTCGCATACGCTCCCGCGGACGATCCTCAGGTAGCAATTATAATAATCGTTGACGAGCCTACCGAGGGCACACTCTACGGTAGTACGGTTGCCGCGCCTTATGTCGGCGAGGCGCTCAAAAATATTCTTCCTCAGCTTGGAATTACGGCTGAATATACGGAAAACGAGCTCAAAAAACTCTCTGTAAGAGTTGGAAGCTACACCTCTTGGTCGCTTGACAAGGCAAAGCAGAGCATTGAGAACGCAGGACTTAAATATAAGGTTATTGGCGATGGAGATAAAGTCGTGGCGCAGCTTCCCGCAAGCGGAGCTTCAATAGAAAAGGCTGACGGAGTTGTGTATCTTTATACCGACAAGTCGCTTATGAGCGAGAATGAAAATATGGTAACTATTCCCGACTTTACGGGAATGACTGCGGCGCAGGCAAACGCCCGCGTTATAAATCTTGGACTTAATATAAAAATAGAAGGAACTAAAAATTATACCACGGGAACGGGAGCCGTAGTGTATTCTCAGTCCATAGCGGCGGGAACTAAGGTGTCAAAAGGACAGGTAATAACCCTGAATTTCAGATATATGGACCCCGATGAGGACCCAGATTACGATAGATGATAGCCTTACTTTTTCTTTTAAAAAAGAAAAAGTAAGCAAAAAGAAAACGGAGAAAAGATAACAGAGAAAAGATAACAGTTATATTATTTTTTGTTTGTTTTCTTTTGCCATTAGATATAGAAAATCTATCTTAAGTATAAGAGCTATACCAATTGTTTGTTTTCTTTTGCATACTTTTCTTTTCCGAAAAACATAAAGTCTATCTAAAAAACAACAGTTATATCATTTTTGTTTGTTTTCTTTTGCGTACTTTTCTTTTTTAAAAGAAAAGTACGGGGATGTGTAAATAATACTTTTAAAAAAGGTGATTTTATGCGTCTAGATAAGCTTCTTTCGGGCGCGGGAATAGAGTGTCCGAGGGAAATAAGTTCATTGGAAATAAAGAGCGTTGTAACCGATTCAAGGAAAGCGACTGACGGCTGTATGTTCATAGCGTTAAAGGGGAACAATACAGACGGTCACGAGCATGTAGAGCAAGCAGTAAAAAACGGTGCTGTTGTTATAGTAGTGGAGCAAGTGCGTGAATGGTGTGTGGGTGGTGCCGCAATTATTTTAGTTGAAAGCACCAAGAGAGCTAGCGCTTTACTCTATAACACACAGTACGGGATTTTTGAGCGAGAGCTCAAGCTTATCGGTGTTACGGGCACAAACGGAAAAACATCTGTGTGCGCGGCTCTTGAAAGTATATTTTTAAATGCAAGCATTCCGTGCGCTGTTGTTGGAACGACAGGGTGTCGTATAAACGGTGTACAAAGCAGGCTTTGTCGGAGTGGGCTTACAACGCCCGATGCGGCAGAGCTTTGTCCCTTTCTCGCTTTTGCGGCGGAAAGCGGAATAAAATATGTATTTATGGAGGTCAGTTCACACGCGCTCTCACAATATCGAGTTGAGGGACTGAAATTTGAATATGGCATATTTACTAATCTCACAAGGGATCACTTGGATTACCACGGGACAATGGAGAGCTATTTTCAATCGAAAGCACGGCTCTTCGAGGTCTGCCGACAAAGAGTAATAAACATAAGCGACCCTTACGGAAAAAGGCTTGGCGGCATGTATGGGGGGATTTTCGCCTCTGCGCGGGAAAATGCCCAAGCTTGTGCAAGAAATATAGAATGCACTAAAAACGGAATATCATACACCATGGCGTACGGCGGGCAAGAGATAGAAATCGAGAGTCCCGCGCTTGGTGATTTTTCCATAATAAACACGCTTCTGGCGGCAACCGTTGCCCTCTGCGAGGGAATTGACGCAACTGCCGTTAAGAGGGGACTTTCGCTCTTTTTCGGAGCGGAGGGAAGAATGGAGAGAGTAAGCCCCAAGAATTCTCCGTTCGAGGTAATAATTGATTTTGCTCATACGCCCGATGCTCTTGAAAGAGTTCTTGTAAACGCCCACGCTACAAAGCGGGAGCAGGGGAGAATTATTCTCGTTTTCGGCTGTGGCGGAGATAGGGACAGAGGAAAAAGACGACAAATGGCGAATATAGCCTCTCGCCTCTGCGACCTCACGGTCATAACGACTGATAATTCAAGGAGCGAGAACGCAAAGGATATAATCCGAGATATACTCAGCGGAATTGATAAGGAAAAGCCGTACAGATGTATTGAGGATAGAAGACGGGCGATAGAATTCGCGCTCGATAACGCAAGGCTGGGGGATACTGTCCTCATTTGCGGTAAGGGGCATGAAAAATACCAGATAGACGGAACGGGAAAGCATCCGTTTGACGAAAAAAAGATAGTTACGGAGTATCTCCGAAATAAAATAACTCTGCTTGATACATAGGGGATTTTTGCCCCTTTTGCAGAGGGTAAAGTAGAGAAAGGAAGGAAACAGCATGAGAGTTGATGTTGGTTGTAAAACGCTCACAATGTCCGAGCTTGCGCGTATTTGCGGAGGAATTTTGACATTTGTCGGCGGAGAATTTAATAGAGATATTCCTTTCAGCTATGTTTGTACCGATTCAAGAGAAACGGCGGACGGCGCACTTTTCGTTGCGCTTGGCGGCGAGCGTGTTGACGGTCACGATTATATAGGCGCGGCTATTTCCTCGGGAAGTGACTGCGTGCTTTGCGAAAGAATACCCGACCTTTCCCACGACAGCAAGTATGTAGCGGTAGTGGTTGAGGATTCCATAAAGGCTGTCGGAGAGCTTGCAAAGGCTTACGACCGCAGAATAAATCACCGTAAGGTGGCAATTACAGGTAGCGTTGGAAAGACAACTACCAAGGAATTTGTATCCACGGTTTTGTCTGAGGGCTTCCGCGTTCACAAGACGCAGGGGAACTATAATTCTAACATAGGTATGCCCCTTTCTATGCTTTCAATGAGCAATGATACAGAGGTTTCCGTGCTCGAAATGGGCATGAGCGGCTTTGGCGAGATAGAATACCTTTCGGGTATCGCAGAGCCCGATATAGCTATCGTTACGAATATCGGCTCGTCACATATGGGACATCTCGGCTCACGAGAGAACATAGGACGCGCAAAGCTCGAAATCGTCAAGGGACTTAAAAAGGGAGG
>JAGCJD010000140.1 GCA_017648425.1 Clostridia bacterium
GCAGGCAAGCCCTTGTCGATAGGCGACAAGGTAGTTACCTGCATGATATTCAAGGACAACCCCGATATTACAATGTTCGACCTTAACAAGCAGAATGTCGGAGGCGCAGATGTTTACGGACTTCTCCCCGATGATGACAAAAAGCTTAACGGTTGGTTTGCAGACTACATTCTCGTAAGAGGTGGCTCGACAATATTCAATGTAAGCGACCTTGACCTTGATTCAAGAATACTTATTGAACCGAGCGCAGTTCTCATTCATGCTGTCGAAAGAGCAAAGACCACGGGAATTCTCCGCTTTAACTCAAGAGTTGTAGTTCAAGGATGCGGACCTATCGGTCTTATCTGTATCGCAGTTCTCCGCGCTATGGGCACTGAAAACATAGTTGCAGTTGACGGAGAGGCAAAGCGACTTGAATTTGCAAAGCTCATGGGAGCTACCGAAACCGTAAACTTCAAAGACCATAAGGGAGTTGACGCTCTTACGGACGCTGTAAAGGACGCATTTGGCGGTTACCTTGCAGACTTTGCGTTCCAGTGCACAGGCTCACCCATAGCTCATGCTAACATCTACAAATTTATACGCAACGGCGGAGGCCTTTGCGAACTTGGATTCTTTATCAACGGAGGAGATGCAACCATCAATCCTCACTTTGATATCTGCTCAAAGGAGATCACTACCGTTGGCTCATGGGTATATACGCTCCGTGACTATGTAACGACCTTTGATTTCCTTAAAAGAGCAAAGGCAATAGGACTTCCTATGGAAAAGCTTATCACTCACAAATATCCGCTTGACAAGATCAACGAGGCTCTTGAAACCAACCTGAAAATGGAAGGCTTGAAGATCGCCATTGTCAACGACTGATAAAGGAAGGTAAGACATGGGAAAGGCTACCGGATTTATTGAGGTCTATGGTCTTGCGGCGGCTTTCGTTGCAGTAGATGCAGGCTGTAAGGCTGCTAATGTAACAGTAGAGACCTTGGATAAAAACAAGCCTGGCAACGCAGACGCGCTCCCCGTTCCTCTGATAGTTCTGATAAAATTCAGAGGCTCGGTTGCAGATGTAACTGCTGCTGTCGAGGCGGCGGCAAATGCCGTTGAAGGACTTACGGGCGTTGTATCAAAGCATATAATCGCAAACACCGAGGAGTCCACCGAAAAGATGTTAAAGCTAAACGCATTTGATAAGAATTAAATTTGAAAGGAAATTAAAAAAATGGCACTTGAAGCACTTGGAATGATAGAAACAAGAGGTCTTGTTGCGGCAATCGAAGCATCTGATGCTATGGTAAAGGCTGCTGAGGTAACTCTTATAGGAACAGAAAAGATAGGATCGGGACTCGTATCCGTTATGGTAAGAGGCGATGTTGGAGCTGTTAAGGCAGCTACCGAGGCTGGAGCTGCTGCAGCTTCAAGACTTGGAGAACTCGTTGCAGTTCATGTTATTCCCCGTCCTCACGCTGATGTTGAGAAGATCCTTCCTAAGCTCGTTTAATAAAATAAACTTCACGGAGGATCTATGAAATCATTGGGATTCGTCGAGGTAAGCGGAACTGTTGCTGCTGTCGATGCGCTTGACATAATGTGCAAGAGCGCAGATGTACAGCTCGTAAGCTGGGAGAGAAAGCTTGGCGGTCGCCTTGTTACTCTCATAGTTACGGGAAATGTATCTGCGGTTACAGCGGCAGTTGAAGCAGCAAAGGAGCAATGTATAAAAAGACCGTGCGCCGTTGCTGTTATCGCAAATCCGCACCCCGAAACAGTAAGACTTGCGGAGCTTTCTGCAAAGCGTCTTGAAAAGAAAAAAGCCGAAGCATCGGCACCCGCAAAGGCGCCCGTCAAAAGAACGGTAAAAAAGCCCGCGGAACAGGAACAGACACAAGAAACTAAATAATTATTTAAGGAGATAAACTATTATGGCACTCGAAGCACTTGGAATGATAGAAACAAGAGGTCTTGTTGCGGCAATCGAAGCATCTGATGCTATGGTAAAGGCTGCTGAGGTAACTCTTATAGGAACAGAA
>JAGCJD010000141.1 GCA_017648425.1 Clostridia bacterium
ACTGATAATCACAAATCAACATAAGGACGGTGCTTTATGGCTAAAAAAAGCAAAAATTTAAAGGAAACACACGAAATAGTTTACGCTCCCGCTCAAAAGCAGCTTATTACTGACACAATAGAAAAAAACTATATGCCGTATGTTATGAGCGTAATAGTTTCGCGCGCCATTCCTGAAATAGACGGCTTGAAGCCTTCACATAGAAAGCTTCTTTACACCATGTATAAAATGGGACTTCTGACAGGTCCACGAACAAAAAGTGCAAATGTCGTAGGTCAGACCATGAAGCTGAACCCCCACGGTGATATAGCTATTTATGAAACAATGGTTCGTCTTACCAAGGGTAACGAATCACTGCTCCACCCTCTCGTTGACTCAAAAGGAAGCTTTGGTAAGCAATATTCGTCAAATATGCGTTTTGCCGCTTCTCGTTATACCGAGGTAAAGCTTGATCCGTTCTGTCAGGAACTGTTTAGAGGTATTGATAAGGACGCCGTTGATATGATAGATAACTATGACGGCACAATGAAAGAGCCTGTCCTGCTTCCTACCACTTTTCCAAATGTTCTCGTAACACCAAACACGGGTATTGCGGTAGGCATGGCTTCCTCAATATGCTCGTTCAATCTCGCTGAGATATGTGACGGAACTATTGCTCTTTTGAAAAATCCCAGAACAACAACTGAAAAAATGTTGGATATAATAAAAGCCCCCGATTTTCCGGGTGGCGGCGCAATAATTTATAACCGTGACGATATGAAGCAGATTTTTGAAACAGGCTCTGGCTCTGTAAAAATACGCTCACGCTATAATTATGACAAGACGCAAAATTGTATCGACATCATACAGATCCCCTACTCTACCTCGATAGAGCTTATACTTAACAGAATTTCTGACCTTGTTAAGGAAGGTAAGCTCAAAGAGATAGTAGATTTCCGCGATGAAATAGATCTCAGTGGCTTCAAGCTCACGCTTGATCTGCGCCGCGGTGTCGATCCCGACAAGCTAATGAACAAGCTGTACAAGCTTACTCCTCTTGAAGATAGCTTTAAATGTAACTTCAATATTCTGATAGAATCCACGCCAAGACAGATGGGAGTTATAGAAATACTAAACGAGTGGATAAAGTTCAGAATGGTATGTCTATCCCGTGAGCTCACCTTTGATTTGAACAAGAAGAAGGACAAGCTCCATCTCCTTTTAGGTCTTGGAAAGATTTTGCTTGATATTGACAAGGCTATTCGTATAATAAGACATACGGAAAAGGAAGAGGATGTTATCCCCAACCTTATGTCAGGCTTTGGAATTGACGAGCTTCAAGCAGAATATATTGCCGAAATAAAGCTGCGTAATCTTAACAAGCAGTATATTATAAACAGGATCAATGAGATCGAGGGCTTGCAAGCTGAGATAGCTCACATCGAGGAGATACTCGGTGACGAATTAAAGCTTAAAGCTCTTATATCAAGTCAGCTTGCCGACATCAAAAAGAAATACGGTCAACCAAGACGCTCACAGCTCATTCACACAGACGATGTAGAGGTGTATGATGAGAGCGAGGAGATAGAAAACTTTAATGCCCGTGTATATCTCACTCGCGAGGGATACTTTAAAAAGATAACCATGCAGTCGCTCAGAGGTAATGACGAGCATAAGCTTAAAGAAAATGACGAGATACTCTTTACTGAGGAAACCGACAATCTCTCGGAAATAGTCTTTATAACAGATAAGTGCCAGCTATATAAGGCAAAAACCGCTGATTTTGAATGCTGTAAGGCTTCTGCCATGGGTGAATATTTACCTGCAAAGCTTGGAATGGATCAGGGAGAAAAGCCTATATTCATGAGAATTCATACGGGTTGGAAAAATGGAGAGAACTATGTTTACATCTTTGAAAACGGCAAGGGTGTTCGTATTCCCTCTACCGCTTACGAAACCAAAGCTCCAAGACGCAAGCTGGTCAATGTTTATTCCTCTGCATCTCCGATACGCGCGGTATTCTACGAGGTGGAAAAATCACCGTTTGAGATAATAATGGTAAACAATGCCGACAGAGCTATAATTATTAAAACCTCTCTTATTCCGATAAAAACAACAAAGACCTCAGGCGGTGTTACGCTTATGACACTTAAAAACGGCCAAAAGCTTGTAGATTGCCGAAAGGATTTTGAGAACATTTACGAGGATACTAAGGGATATCGTAAATTAAAGATACCCGCAAGCGGTCAACTACTCAACGAAAAGGATATAAAGGCTCAGCAGTTAAGAATAGACGGCTGACTGAAAAGGATTTTGTTATGAAAAACACAAAGCTTATCACAAGAATTATATGCTTAACTCTTGCTCTGCTCATGTTTTGCGGAGTTATGACTTACATTTTTATCTACGCGCTGTAATATGAAGGTCATCATAATTTATGCAAGCCGTGGAGGAGTAAGCAAAAAATGCGCTGAAATTCTCCGTGATAAAATAAGCTCCTCTTTTGATGTATCGGTATTCGATATTGAAAACGCGCCTCCCTCACCCGACAGCTTTGATATAGTTGTGATAGGGGGCTCGGTCAGAATGTCAAGAATAAATAAAAAATTAAAAAAGTATCTGCGTGAACACGCGCAGACGCTTAACAAAAAGCAGACTGCTTTGTTCCTTTGTTGTGGCTTTCCCGAATACTTTGACACCTATGTCGCAAAGCAAATTCCAAAAAGTATAATTCCCTCTTTGGGTATTCACTGCTTTGGCGGAGAGCTCAAACCAAAAAATCTTAAAGGCTTTGACAAGATTATAGTAAAAATGCTTCGCGAGGAAATAAAGGGGGCGGATTTTGAATCTTATGATGCCTTGCATTCTCCACTTCCCGAAATAGTACCCGAAAACATATATCGGTTGTCCGATAAAATGCGTAAATTACTGTAATTTTGTGATTATTACATATTTGCATTATCTAATCAAAAACTTTTTGTTTAAATTTTTAAAACAAAATTGTTGACAAAAGTCTCCAAATGTGGTATGATATATAGGTAGTGCAAAATCTCGACCCACTAGCTCAGACGG
>JAGCJD010000142.1 GCA_017648425.1 Clostridia bacterium
AAAAAGGTTTGATCCCTTAACTATCAGTAGCTCGTTAGCGTCAAGATACGGCACTCCTCCGTCATATTCGACATCGGGATTTGACAAATAGTAATCCATTGTTTCATATACTATGTCAATCGAACGCAATGTAACAACACTGCCCCTGAGAACATAAACGCAGTACTCTCCGCCAACCTTATGAACCGCAGTTTTTGGAACATATATTCCCGAAAACGAGCTCACCTCAATGCTTACGCTTTGACATCTGTCAAAAACAAAATCCTCAGGCAATCGGTCTGCATAAAAGACGAGCAGATTTCCGCCATAAACATCGTCTTCAACTATTTGAGTAAGCCTCATTGGTATCGTGGCGTTTCCGTTTTCAATAAAATTAAATCTGTATATATTATCCTCTTTAAAATATTGAGTTGAAACGGAAGACATTTTGATAACAAATCTCCACTCACTATTACTTGCAAGCTTACCGTAAGCTTGTGTCGTTGCAAGCGTGCTTGGTTTTTTATCTTCTGTTAAGGAATAAAATGTTCTTGCTGTAAGATTATCGGCCGCATCGGTCGTAAAATATTCCTCATATCCATCGGCATACGAATAAAAATATCCGCTGTCCGAGGCGTATTCGGTAATACTTTCTCCGCCCGCGGTCAAAAGATTAGTTCTCCGCTCGGTCATTTCCGTGTATGTGTTATCTACGGGTGTGTTTTCGTCAGTGATGATACTGTGGCAGTTCATATTGAGCAAAAGCTTGTCCGCTTGTGCCGAAATGCTTCCCGTATCTCCCGATGCCAACGCCTTTGCCAAAGAATAGTACGCGTCTGAGATATTGGAGTTTATTTCAGGCAGGTCTGCAAGTGTTTTACCCGAACTAACGCTCTGTTCAAGAATGGCAATTTTTTTATCAAAATAGCCTACCATGCTCTTGGAAGCATCACTGCCATTTTCACCTACATCAGCAAGCGCCTCGCCAACAGACACCTTTGCTCCGTCCTTTTTGAAATAGTCTGCCACTCCGTAATTATCCGAATACAAAACAATTTCATCACGAAAAATATATCCCTTACCGTCCAAAACGGTTTTCTCTGTGCTGATACCCGTTGTAATAGTTGATATATCCTCTCCAAAAAGACTTACTACATGGTAAATAGAGTACGCAATTATGGCTATACCGAGCACAAGTCCGCCTATGCGTTGCAACAAAACTCCAGCTTTTGCTTTTTCTGCCATAATCTTTTCCTTTCATCGGATATACATATTATATTTTACCACAAAATCAACAAGAAAAAAAGACCTCTGAAGCATTATTTACAATATCTTCAAATGTTTTTTTGTTTTTGCTGTCACGCACCAAAAGCTTTGTCACATAATCCCTTGATGAAAACCATGTTATCTGTCGTTTGGCATATCTTCTTGTAGCCATTTTAAGGATTTCGGTTGCCTCGACTAAGTCTTGATTACCCTCTATATACGGAATAATCTCCTTATATCCTATTGCCTGAGCGGCAGTCGAATTTGTTTTGAAAACGCCCTCGTCAAACAGCGTTTTTGTTTCCTCAACAAGCCCATTTGCAAGCATTATATCAACACGCTCGTCAATACGATCGTACAGTTCCTGCCTGTCCTCGTAAAACAGTCCTACGCACTTTATATTGAACCTCGGCTCACAAAGTCTGGATCTTTTGTCTATCTCACTCTTTTTTATACCGCAAAGTCTGTATATTTCAATAGCTCTGGCGACTCGCTTTACATTGTTTGGGTGTATCTGCTCGGCGCTTTCCTCATCTATTTTCCTAAGCTCGTCATGAAGCGCCTGTACTCCGTTCGCCCTTGCGAACTCAAGAAGCTCAGAGCGCAAGCCCTCATCGGTTATGCTTGGCTGAAAATCAGCGCCTCTGAGCAATGAATCAAGATAAAGCCCCGTGCCTCCGCAGATAATAGGTAGTCTTCCTCTGCTGTGTATGTCCCTTATTACCTTATCTGCCATACTCACATAATCAGCGCACGAAAACGCCTGTGTCGGCTCTGCTATATCTATCATGTGGTGTGGTACGGCGGAAAGCTCCTCAAAAGTTGGCTTTGCAGTTCCTATATCCATTCTTTTATAAATCTGCATGGAATCGCAGGAAACTATCTCTCCACCATGTTTTTTAGCAAGAGCAAGAGCAAGGGCACTTTTTCCGCTTGCGGTCGCTCCCACAACGGCATATACTGTAATTTTTTCTTCCATAACAATCCTTTACTCTATGAACATCGCGTCACCAAAGGAGAAAAATCTATATTTTTCTTCAACGGCTGTTTTATACGCTGCCATTATATTTTCTTTATCGTAAAACGCAGAAATAAGCATTAAAAGCGTACTTTCGGGAAGGTGGAAATTAGTTATCAGCGCATCTACCGCTTTAAATTTATATCCGGGGTATATAAATATCCCCGTATCTCCCGACATAGCAGGAATATAGCCATCCTCACGGGCAACACTTTCTATCGTACGGCACGAGGTAGTTCCAACGCAGATAAGTCTGCCGCCTCTTGCTTTTCGCTCATTGATTATTTTTGCGCTCTCCTCGCTCACGCTGAAAAACTCGGTGTGCATTACATGCTCCTCTATTCTTTCAGCCTTTACGGGACGGAATGTGCCAAGGCCTACATGAAGCATTACAGGCGCTATTGCAACGCCACGAGCTTTTATCCTCTCCAAAAGCTCTGTGGTAAAATGAAGTCCCGCAGTAGGAGCAGCGGCCGACCCCTCCTCTCTGGCATATACTGTCTGATATCTTTCGTTTTCCTTTAACTGCTCTGTTATATAAGGGGGGAGAGGCATAAGACCGATAACATTTAGTATCTCGTAAATATTTGCGTATTTCTCTCGGTCATAATCAAAGCGTACTACTCTGTTGCCCTCCTCCACAATGTCAATGACCTCAGATGTAAGCATACCGCCGCCGAACACAGAGCGCGAGCCTATTTTGGCGCGTTTTCCCGGCTTTACAAGAACCTCCCATGTGTCGAGTTCTCTTTGACGGAGCAAAAGAAGCTCGATCCTTGCTTCCTCGCTTCCCTCCTTATTACCGTAAAGCCGAGCGGGAATTACCTTTGAATCATTGACAACGAGAACATCGTTGGGGTTTAAGTAATCAATTATATCATAAAAGCTCTTGTGAATTATCGTGTTGTTTTCTCTGTCGAGCACCATAAGGCGTGAGTGATCTCTTTGCGCGCACGGATGCTGCGCTATAAGCTCCTCGGGAAGTTCATAATAAAAGTCGGAGGTTTTAAGCTCCGTTGGTTTTCTTTCGTTCGTAATCATAAGGATTTCCTTAAATATTTATTTAAATTTCATAAAACTTATTGACAGATAGAAAAAGTTATGCTATTATTATGTGGTAAGAACATATAATTTGGGTAGAGGTGCGTTGCACAACCGACCTGTGGCGTGGTCACCGCAGACCGTTCAAGTCACATAATCGAGGGTGTGGCGCCGAAGGTATGCCGTGCGGTGACGGCATTCGCTGGGCTGGTCGATTAATAGTCGTCAGACTGTCATCATTCTTTGATGGAGAGCTATCTGTTATTGTATTTTATGAGTACTATGCTTATATTATATTACAATTTCAGCTGGTTTTCAACCGGTTTTTTTGTTTTTATACAAATTGTTTAATATTTTTGTATGACCTCACGCGTTTGCGTGGGCGAAAGGGGTATATTATGAGTAAATTTAAGAAGACAATATTCACGGGAGCGGCAACCGCAGTCATCACTCCCTTTAAGAACGGAGCTATCGACTACGCTTCTTTTGACAAAATTATAGAGGCGCAGATAGCAGGCGGCATCGATGCCTTGGTGGTAGCAGGAACAACGGGAGAAGCAGCTACGCTTACCCATGAGGAGCACTGCGAATGTATCAAGTACACTGTTGAAAAGGTTGCAGGCAGAGTGCCCGTTATTGCAGGAACAGGCTCAAACGACACAGCTTATGGCATAGAGCTTTCAAAATATGCGTGCGAGGTCGGTGCTGACGCTCTGCTCCTCGTTACTCCTTATTACAACAAAGCAACTCCAAAGGGACTTATTAAAAACTTTATTGAAACTGCCGAAGCTACCGACAAGCCAATAATACTTTACAATGTTCCGTCAAGAACAGGCTGTAACATTTCTCTGCCTGTTTATAAGGAGCTTGCAAAGCACGAGCGCATCGTTGCCGTAAAGGAAGCTTCGGGAAACATCAGCGCGATAGCCGAGCTTATTGCCGAGTGTGGTGACAGCTTTGATGTTTATTCAGGCAATGACGACCAGATAGTACCCATTATGTCCCTCGGCGGAAAGGGTGTTATCTCTGTTCTTACTAACATTTTACCCGAGCAGACGCACAAGCTATGCGAACATTGTCTTGACGGAAACTTCAAGGGCGCTGCCGATCTCCAACTTAAATATTTGCACCTAATAAACTCTCTTTTCTGCGAGGTCAATCCCGTACCTGTAAAGACAGCTATGGCTGAACTCGGTTACTGTGACATTGAAATGCGACTTCCCCTTTGCGAAATGGAGGACGCTAACAAGGCAAAGCTGATTTCCGCTATGAAGGCTCACGGAATTCTTTGAAATACATAAAGGAAACAAAAACAATGACTAATATAATTTTATGCGGTTGCGGCGGTAGAATGGGCGTTGCCGTTTCCGCATTGGTCGCTGAAAGAAATGATGTAAAAATAATTGCAGGCGTTGACATAAATATCTCTGCGGGCGCGCAAGCCTCAGGCTTTCCCGTATATCAATCAATAGGGGAGTTCACGCAAAAAGCAGATGTTATAATTGACTTTTCGCATCACTCTTCTCTTCCCTCTCTTCTCGAATATTCGGTAAAGACAAATACTCCGATAGTCGTTTGCACGACAGGTCACACTCAGGACGAAATACTTCTTATGCAAAAGGCTTCATCCAATGTTGCAGTTTTCTCCTCGGGTAATATGTCAATAGGCATTAATTTGCTTATTGAACTTTGCAAAAAAGCTTCTGACACATTGGGAATTGCATTTGATGTTGAGATAATAGAAAAGCATCACAACAAAAAGCTGGACGCTCCAAGCGGAACTGCTTTAATGATAGCAAACTCTATAAAGGATACTCGCGAGAATACCGAATATGTTTACGACAGACATTCTGAGCGCAGACAACGAAACTCCAATGAGATAGGCATACACTCTGTTAGAGGCGGAACTATCGTAGGAGAGCATGAAGTTATTTTTGCAGGCAACAATGAGATAATATCTCTTTCCCACACTGCAACTTCAAGAGAAATATTTGCTTCTGGCGCAGTTCGTGCGGCAGAATTCCTCTGTGGAAAGGCTGCGGGAATGTACGATATGTCAGATCTTATCAACTTATAAATATAATAAAAAACGCTTGTCAGAGGCTCTGATAAGCGTTTTTTATATAGCTCGGGCAGTTCCAATACAGGAACTGCCCGATTTTGTTTTTATTAGTCTGCTGTAAGTCCGGAACGCTCGATACCTTGAACAAGATACTTCTGGCAGAAAAGATACATTACTATCAGCGGAGCAATTATCATTATTCCGCAGGTGTTCTTTATTGCAGAGTAGTACAAGTTCTGTCCTGCATAGTTATTTGCAAGTGACGAAGGTACATCAACGATCTTAGGCATAAGAACTGTCTTTGTGGTCGTAAAGAATACGGTCGTATAGAAATCATCTGTCCACTGCCATGAGAACGAGAACAGGAATACTGTAATCATCATGGGAA
>JAGCJD010000143.1 GCA_017648425.1 Clostridia bacterium
AGTGAGGCTATACACAAGATGTGTACTGCCTTATGAGAATGGGAAATTTCCCATCGTTTTTATCAGAACTCCGTATGAGCCTGCCTTGAACGGTGCTCCGTGTGACGCACAAAAATACGAGAACGACCAGTTTCTTCGCGCGGGATATGCGCTGGTCGTACAGCACACCAGAGGCTGTGGTGACAGCGAGGGAGAGTGTGTTCCTTACAGAGAGAGGAATGACGGACTTGATACGCTTGATATAATAAGGACACTACCGTTCTATATGGGCGAGATATATCTTACGGGAGGCAGTTATCTTGCCACGGTGCATTTGTGCTATCTTGACAGTGTGCCGAGTGATGTTAAGGCTGCCGCGCTTTTTATACAGCAGGACAGCATGTTCTCGTATCAGCATCACAACGGCTGCTGCCGCAGCTTTTGTGGGTTTAGCTGGTATCTTGAAATGATAAAAAAGAGTCACCCCAAGCTTTGCTCTCATACAGAGGCGACTTACAGGCCTTACTACAAGATGATGGAGCGGGCTATTGGAGAGGATTTTCCCGAATTTACACGCACGCTGTTAAGTGACACATACGATGAATTTTGGCAAGGTCAGGAAAATGACCATTCCGTGGACACGCTTGATATTCCGATAATGCTTGTGGGCGGTTGGTTTGATTTTTACACGGACGGAATGCTTTCCATGTGGGAGAGATTGCCCGAGAAGACTAAGCAGAAGTCGCTGTTCGTTATGGGCCCGTGGGGGCATTCGACACGAGCTCAGGGTGCGGAGTACCCATTGGAGAACGGAGATATTCCCGGCGACTGGGCGGTCAGATTTTTTGACAGCGTCAGAGAGGGGCGGCGGCTTGATCGCTTTGAACTTGGGAAAATGCACTATTATTCTATCGGTAACGGTTGTTGGGGGACTGACATCGATACTGACACAGGAGAGCGGCGGCTTTATTTTGGCGCTGACGGCTCACTTGGCGACACTTGCTTACACGAGGGTGAAAGAACATACGAGTTTGATCCCGACAAGCCACTTAACTATTATAGATACATGAATATATACAAAGCTCCAGATATTGGTTCTGCGGAGGGCGTTCTTTCATTTGTTTCGGATATAGCCCAGAGAGATGAGAGCTTTTTTGGCAGAATAGGTTGGAGAATGAATATTCGGACGGACTGTGACGACACGGCGTTTTTTATGAGGGTGTATTTTGTTGAGGACGGTAAGAGCTACAATCTGACGCAGGCAATAACCTCTGTTTTACACGCTTGTCCTGATTACAGGGCAGGGGAGGAGCATGTTATAGAGGCATTCACCTCGCCGATAGCGTTTACGCTGAAAAAGGGGTGTCGGATAAGGGTGGATATTTCCTCGCACAGCGACCTTTATGTTCCGCATACCAACACGAAAGAGCATTGGGCATTGGCAGAGAGCGTTAAGGTGGCAACAAACACTGTTATATGCGGAGCGAATTCTTATATATCGCTACCTGTTGTAGGTATGTCCGAAATTTAAAAAATTGGTGATTTTGTTGTTGAATAAGACTTTGATTTAAAGTATAATATACATGTAGAAAATATTGGATAATTTATAAAGGAGTATCAAAATGCTTGAAGATTTAAGAATAAAGGTATATGAGGCGAATTGCAAGTTGCCTGAATATGGTCTTGTAACATTTACATGGGGTAATGTGAGCGCTATTGACAGAGAAAAGGGACTTGTGGTAATAAAGCCCTCGGGTGTTCCTTACGAGGAGCTTACGCCCGAAAGCATGGTCATTACTGATCTTGACGGAAATGTGGTGGAGGGAAATCTTCGTCCCTCGTCAGATCTTCCTACGCATCTTGAACTGTACCGCGCTTTCCCTGATATAGGAGGCGTTGTGCACACTCATTCCCGCAATGCTACCATATGGGCTCAGGCGGGCAGGGAGATACCTGCTTACGGCACAACTCATGCGGATTATTTTTACGGCGCTGTTCCTTGCACGAGAAAAATGACGGAGAGTGAAATTCTTGGCGGCTCTTATGAAAAGGATACGGGAACGGTAATAATTGAAGCGCTTGAAGGTCGTGTTCCTCGTGAAGTGCCCGGTGTGCTTGTTTACTCTCACGGCCCGTTTGCTTGGGGAAAGGACGCGGACGATGCTGTATATCACGCGGTGGTTCTTGAGGAGGTTGCTGCTATGGCGCTCGGAACGGAGCAGCTTGGCAACAGGACATCTATGCAAAAGGAATTGCTTGAAGTCCACTATCAGCGTAAGCACGGAAAGAATGCGTATTACGGTCAAAAGTAAATAAAAAAATAAAGACCTTGGGCCTTAAAGCCCAAGGTCTTTTTGTTATTTGTTTCTCCATGTTGAGGGAGAGAAGAGCAGGAGCATTGGGAACAGCTCAAGTCTTCCCGCCAGCATATTGAACATCAAAACAAGCTTTGACGGAGCGGAGAAGAATGCAAAGTTTTGTGTAGGCCCTACCTTTGAAAGTCCAGGTCCTATATTATTGATAGTCGCTGTTACTGCGGTAAAGTTGGTAACGAGGTCGTGGTTTTCTATGGATATCAAAAGCAATGAGGTTATGAATATTGATAGAAATACCATGATATATGAGTTTACCGAGCGGACTACATCTGTTTCTACCGTGCGATCGTCTATCGTTATCTTTTGTACGCGGCGGGGGTGGAGCAATCTTTTGATCTCGTTGCCTATGCCCTTGAAGAGTATTATAAAGCGGGAAATCTTTATTCCGCCTCCCGTGCTTCCTACGCACGCTCCTACGAACATTATAAGAACTAGCACCACTTGACATATAGACGGCCAAAGGTCAAAGTCAACCGTTGAATATCCTGTTGTGGATATCATTGACGCAACGGTGAACGCTGCGTGCCTCAGGGCTTCGCCAACGCTACCAAAGGTCTTGTATATATTGAATGTGATAATTGCTATCGCGGTCGCTACAACGCACAAAAATACTTTTATCTCGGTGCTGAGAGCGTCCTTGAATTTACCCTTGAACGCAAGATAGTACGCGCTGAAATTCAGCGAAAACAAAAGCATGAACGCCGTCACAACTATTTGCAGGTATGGCGAATAGGAATTAAAGCTGTCGTTCTTTATTCCAAACCCTCCTGTTCCTGCCGTTCCGAATGCGGTGCATAATGCTTCAAATACGCTCATTCCTCCGCAAAGCAGAAGGATAAACTGCAAAATGGTGAGCGCAAAATAAATAACATAAAGGATAAGCGCGGTCGTTCTTACGCGAGGCACAAGCTTACTTACCGAGGGCCCGGTGCTTTCCGCCTTCATTATGTGCATATTCTGTCCGCCACTGAGGGGTATGAATGCAAGTATAAAGACGAGAACTCCCATTCCTCCTATCCAGTGCGTAAAGCAACGCCAGATGTTTATTGAGTTTGGCAGGGCTTCAACATCGGAAAAGATGGTGGCTCCTGTTGTGGTAAAGCCCGATACGGTTTCAAAGAGAGCATCGATATATGAGTTCGTCACGCCTGAAAATACAAACGGCAGAGAACCGAAAATACTTATGAATATCCAGCTGAGCGCCACTATGACGAAGCCCTCGCGGGCGTAGAGCACTCGGTTCTTCGGTTTTCCTATGAGAAAGATCGCTGCAAATGCCGCGCAAATCAACATGGATAAGGCAAAGGAGAGTATCTCTGTTTCCTTATACGCTGCGGCGGTTATTATCGGAACTGCAAAAAACGCAGATTCGAACAGCAAAAGCCAGCCGAGAGTATGCTTTATCATTCTGTAATTCATTTGCGTTACCTCAAAATATCGCAAATATCGTGTATGCCCATTACTCCCGACACTATCACGACTGCATCGCCCGGTAAGATCATATCATATCCTCTGGGAATTATGACCTTTTTATCCCTCAGTATGGCGGCTATAAGGACATTTTCTTTGAATTTGAGCTCTGCAAGAGGTGTTTCGGTTACATCGGAGCTTTCACGAACTATAAATTCCGATGCCTCTACCTTGCCCTTTATGATGTTGTAGAGCGTTTCCATATTGCTTCCTACTGTGTTCTTCATAGCTCTTGCATATCTTACGATTATGTCGGAGGTTATGCTCTTTGGGAAAACTATGGAGTCGAGGTCAAGACGCTTGGTTATATCCTCATAGTCCATGCGGTTTATTTTTGTGACGAGCTTTGCGTTGGTGACGCTTTTTGCGTATAGCGAGAGAAGAATGTTTTCCTCGTCTATTCCAGTAAGTGTTACGAATGCGCCCGTTCGGTCGATACCCTCTTCGAGAAGTATCTCTCTGTCAGAGGCATCTCCGTTTATTACTGAGGTGTTGCTCCACTTATCACAGAGCTCCTTGCAGCGTTCAAGACGCTTTTCGATTATTTTTACGGACATTCCTGTTTTTTCCAAGATGTCGCAAAGATAGTGTGTAGTATCTCCGCCACCTGCTATTATAACGCTTTTGACCGCTTCTGTTTTATAATCTATCTTTTCAAAAAACTCCTGTGCGCTTTTGGGGGATGCTATGATAGAAATTATATCCTTGCCCTCGAACACGAAGTCGCCGTTTGCTATATACGCCTCGTTTCCTCTCTCAATGGTACAAACGAGGACATCGCAACGAAGCTTTATGACAGTGTCCTTGACGGACATTCCAACAAGCGGACTGTTTTCGGGAAGCTTGAACTTTAAAAGCTCAACTCGTCCCTTGGCAAAGGTTTCTATCTTCATGGCGGAGGGGAAGCGCAAAACGCGAGATATTTCATTAGCCGTAGCAAGCTCGGGATTTATGACCATTGCAAGTCCAAGCTCGTCTTTGAGGTAGGTTGCCTCTGCGCTGTATATGGGGTTCTTTACCCTTGCTATTGTTCGGCAGTGTCCTGCTTTTTTTGCAATTATACAACAGAGAAGATTGAGCTCGTCAGAGCCCGTAACCGCAATCAGCAGATCGGCATTTTTTATTCCCGCTTCCTTTTGTATTGTATAGGTAGCGCCGTTGCCTACTACGCCCATTACATCGTATCTCGTGGTTATTTCGTCAACGCTTTTTGCTGAAATGTCTATAACAGTAATATTATTGCCTTCTTCATTAAGTTGCTCGGCAAGTGTTTCTCCAACATTACCGCAACCTACGATAATTATATTCATACGCACGCTCCATAAAATTTATATACTTATATTATACTCTTTTATTTATATTTGTCAAGTTTTTTTGAGCAACAACGGGTTTTGAGGCGCTCGTGTGGATTTTTTATGCGTATTTTAAAAAAGCACTTGCATTTTTTGTTTGTTCGTGATATAATATAGAGCGTTGTATACAGTATGCATCAGGGAGCAAGCTCATTGAGCCGCATTGAAGAGGCTCCATAATTATGATGCACACTGTTGACAATGATTTCATATGGAGAGTTATCTCGCCTATGGCGAGAATACCCACACTCTGCGCCTGACAAGCGAGCTTGTCGATCTTCGAGTGGGGTATGCGAAGTGGATTCGGACAACGAGTTGTCCGAGCCATTCGATATCTGCCCCGTATGAAATTGAAAATTTCATACGGAGAGATATCGAAGTGGTCATAACGGGGCTGACTCGAAA
>JAGCJD010000144.1 GCA_017648425.1 Clostridia bacterium
AAAACGACTTTATGAGCTCAATTTAGCGGCGGCGAAATTTTTCAGAGATTCGCTTTTTGATCCTAGCATTGGAGCTGAGGCAATGGCATATTTGCGAGAGTCAAGGCAGCTTGATGTTGCTACGATAAAGCATTTTGGACTTGGCTATTCACCCAATGATTTTACGGCTCTTTACAAAAAAATGAGATCTCTGTGCTTTACCGAAGAGGAGCTTATAGCTGGATTTTTGTGTAAAAGAAGCCAAAAAAGCGGAAGACTGTTTGACCTTTACCGTAACAGAGTAATATTCCCGATAATAGATACGTCGGGAAATATAGTGGCGTTCGGAGGCAGAGTTATGGACGGCTCAGAGCCAAAATATCTCAACTCATCCGATACGCCTGCGTTCAAGAAGAGCAGACATCTGTTTGCGCTGAACTATGCGAGAAAGCATTGCGCTGAGCGTCTTATACTCTGCGAGGGATATATGGATGTCATAGCGCTTCATGCCGCAGGCTTTGAGAATGCCGTGGCAACTCTCGGGACTGCAATAACAGCCGAGCAGGCAAGAGTTTTTGCAAAATACACGAGCAAGGTAGTTATTTGCTATGATTCCGATAAGGCGGGACAAAGTGCCGCGCAAAAGGCCATGCGACTTCTCGGAGAGGTCGGAATTGATGTGCGCGTAATAAAGCTTGGCGGAGCTAAGGACCCTGACGAGTATATCAAAAAATTCGGTTCGGACAGTTTTAGAAAATGTCTTGACGAAAGCAAAACAGGATTTGAATTTAAAATAGACAAGATACTTGGGGAGCATGATATTTCTCTTTCTGATGAGAAAATAAAGGCATCGGTGGAGATCTGCTCAATGATCGCAGAGGTCGGAAACAATGTTGAGCGCGACATATATATACAGCGCGCGGCGAGTGTCTTGAATGTTCCCGTGGAGTCTGTGAGAAGTGATGTTGAGCGTATTCGCCGAAAAAGGATAAACGAATATAAGAAAAATCAAAGCAAGGATGCGCTTTTGTCTATCAAAAACATAGGCGACAGAGTGAATAACGATGCTGTAAAATATGTTGCGGCAAACGACTCTGAGGAAAGTATACTTGCTATGATGCTGATATTTGATGAATACCGACACGGAGTTGCCAATGGGGAGATAGAGCTTTATGAGCAGGATTTTGTCACATCGTTTGGCAAAAAAGTGTTTAAAACACTGTGTGAGCTTGAAAGATCTGCCGAGGGGTATTCAAGGGCAGTGCTGGGACAGTATTTTGAACTTGAAGAAATATCAAGGCTTGAAAAAATAGAGGTAGAATGAAGAAGGCTTTCCCGCAACGACAGAGAAGTGTTTGATTCGTGCATAAAAAGTCTTAGAGAGCAGAGCTCGGCAAATAAGGACATAAAGGGACAAGACCTTTTAGAAATGTTGCGCCAAAAACGCACGCAAAATTAAAGAATTATAAAAAGAGAGGACATATAAAATGGTAGAAAACGAGATCAAGAATGAGCATGAGAAGACGGTCGATATTGAGGACCTGATAGAAAAGGGCAAGCAGGGAAAACTGTCGCACGGGGAGATAAACGAGGCGGTTGAAGAGCTTGATTTTGACAACGACAGTCTTGATAAATTTTATGATGCGCTCGAAGATAGCGGAATTCCGCTTCCTGATGACATTTCCAACTCCGAGATGAGCGAGATCGAATCGGAGGTCGAGGCATTCGGAACAAGTGAAAATATGGAAAAGATACTTGAACAAGAGGGACTTGCTATTGACGACCCTGTTCGTATGTATCTTAAAGAAATAGGTAGAGTTCCGTTGCTTACCTCTGACAGAGAGCGTATGCTTGCGGAAATAATGAGCGGAGATTACAGCGAGGAGGAAAAGAGCAAGGCAAAGAGCGAGCTTGTTGAGGCTAACCTGCGCCTTGTTGTAAGTATTGCAAAGCGTTATGTTGGAAAGGGAATGTTCTTCCTTGATCTTATTCAGGAGGGTAACCTCGGACTTATGAAGGCGGTCGATAAATTCGACTATAACAGAGGATACAAGTTTTCAACATATGCAACATGGTGGATAAGACAGGCTATTACGAGAGCTATTGCCGATCAAGCGAGAACGATAAGAATTCCCGTTCATATGGTGGAAACCATTCATAAGGTATCTCGCTATTCACGCCAGATGCTTCAGGAGCTGGGAAGAGAAGCGACCGCTGACGAGATCGGTGAAAAGATGGGAATGAGCCCCGAAAAGGTCAGAGAGATAATGAAGATAGCTCAAGATCCCGTATCGCTTGAAACGCCTATCGGCGAGGAAGAGGATAGCCACCTTGGAGATTTTATTCCCGATGAGGATACGCCTGCGCCCTCAGATGCGGCTGCAACCACAATTTTGCGCGAGGTTATCGAAAAGGAGTTGCACACACTGACACCCAGAGAGGAGCATGTTATAAAGCTTCGCTTTGGACTTTACGATGGACGCACCAGAACTCTTGAGGAGGTCGGAAAGGAATTCGACATAACGAGAGAGAGAATACGCCAAATAGAGGCAAAGGCGCTCAGAAAGCTCCGTCACCCCAGCCGTGCAAGACACTTGCGTGGATTTTTGGATTGATAAAAAATCAGCGTATTACACAAAAAATCAAACTATAAACATTCAAAAATCACAAAGCGATTGTTGAATATATGATATTTTACAAGCTGTTGAATGTATAGTATGACGATTAATTTTTGTGCGTTGTGTGAAAAAGCATTTTTTTTGATAAAATACGCCTTGCACCACAAAAAAATCACTTGACATTTGTGCTGTTTTGGTGTAAAATATTATAGTATATAATTTGGTATTCATTAGGAGGAATAAAATGATTAAGAGAATCTTATGCCTTATCATGTGCTTGACTATGATCATCGCTGTTTTAGCAGGATGTTCTCAAAAGGATGACGATGAGGCTGTTGAGGATATAAATGAGGAAGCATCTGAAAGCGCTGTAACGCTTGCAATGTATCTTATGTCTGAAAATCAGATGTCTCAGGAGCAGATAGACAAGATAGAAACGGCAGTAAATAAAATAACCAAGGCAAAGTTTAAAACTCAGCTTGAATTGTACTTCTACACTGAGGCAGAGTATTATGAAAAGCTCGAAGCTTCTTTTGCTGCAAGAGCTGAGGCTGAGGCGGCAGGACTTATAAAAGCTCCCGTTGAGGAGGAGACAGTTGAGGAGGAAACCTTTGAAAACGAATGGGGTGTTTCCGAACTTAAATATCCTACTATTGACGGATATCAGGTAGATATTTTCTACATGGGCGGATATGAGAAGTTCTCGAAATATCTTGAAATGGGAATGCTTTCCGATCTTAATGACGAGGTATCTATTTCCTCAAAGAAGCTCGGCTCGTTTATAGCAGCTCCCTACCTTGATAACATGAAGTCCATAAACAATAAGGTCATATACGCTATTCCTACCAACGCAGGTATTGGAGAATATACATATTTGCTTGTAAACAAGGAAGCAATGTCAAAGTTGGATTATGATACCGATGCGGGCAGAAAGTACTTTACAGGACTTACAGATGATTCTGTAAAGAGCTTCCTTAACCAGGCTGGCGATTACGGATATACTCAGCTCTACTTTGACAATAAAGAATTTGATTATGTAGATCTCGCATCTGCGGGAATACAGTATTGGGGAGTGGACGAAAATGGCAACTTTACAGACGACTTTTCGTTGATAGCTTCCAATATTCCCACTGAGGATAAATATTTTGGACTTGGCAGTGCTTTTGGTACAAAGTTCCAGTCCAATCTCAAGGTTATAGCTGAATATGCCGACAACGGCTATTTTGGAACTGAGGAGCAGTTCAAAAATGGCGAGGTTGCTATGGCTTATGTAAAGGGTGGTGCAGAGATCGCTTCCAAGTATTCCGAGCACTATGAGGCTATCGTTGTTGATGATCCTACTATTAAGACGGAAGATATTTACAGCAATATGTTTGCTGTTACCACTTATACCGCAAGCCTTTCAAGAAGTATGGAGGTTATAACCCTGCTCAACACAGATGTTGAGTTTAGAAACCTTCTCCTTTACGGTATTGAGGGTGAAAACTATGATTTTGTAAACACCGATTTTGAGGACGAGGAAGGAAATCCCTTGACTGATAAGAACGGAGAAGTTTACAGAGTTATAAGAAGACTTAATAATGACTATATAATGGATCCCTACAAGACGGGTAATACTCTTATAACATATTCATTGGAGGGTGAAGATCCTACATTGAAGGAGTACATGAGAGAGCAGAACATGGATGCGGATACAAGCTATTTAATGGGCTTTACGCTTACATATTCGGGATATACGGTAAACGCCGATAATCTTGCTGCACTCAGAAAGCTCTCGCTTGACGCAAGAGAAAAGCTTAACGCGTACATTTCTGGCACAACAAGACATGATGCAAATGGCGATCCAATAACTCTCGACAGCGTTATTGACGAGATAAAGGCTGTAATGAGCAGTGATGCGGGCAAGTGCTTTACAGATCTGCTCAGCTATGAAGCGCCTGCGGCAAATCAAACATCTTGTAGCTTGTACTACTTGTATAATGTTTGGGCAGAAAATATGGGTCTAATTCCCACTGCGGAATAATAAAATATTTTAGGGCGTTGCGTTGCAACGCCCTAAATATTCGAAGGAGGGGTGATCATATGCCATATGAATATTGTATATGGGATTTTAACGGAACATTGCTTGATGATATAACGACATGTATATCTTCCGTGAATGCTTTGCTTGATGCTCGTGGCTTGCCACTTGTCAAGGGGGTAGAGCATTACAGAAAAATATTTCGTTTTCCCGTTATAGAGTATTATAAGACGCTTGGCTTTGATTTTGAAAAAGAGCCGTACGACAAGCTTGCGATAGAGTGGGTATCGCTTTATTTAGAGAATGTAAAGCAAGCAAGGCTTTATGACGATGCAGAAGATGCATTAAGGCAATTCCGCGAGCATGGCGTAAAGCAATCCGTGCTATCGGCGACCGAAGCATCAATGCTTAAAGGACAGCTTGATTCGCTCGGTATAAGCGGATATTTTGAACAGAC
>JAGCJD010000145.1 GCA_017648425.1 Clostridia bacterium
TTTAAGTTCAAGCTTAAAGGCGTGCATTTAAAGCATTGTAAAAGCACTGCTGATATGCCGGCCGTTCGTATGAGTGTACCAAGCACGGTAACTATACCTATGTCCATGCATATCGGAGCGTTTGCTAATATAATAGTAAAAGCAGGAGATACGGTAAAGGTAGGACAGCTTATCGGAGAGGCTGGAAACGGGCTTTCCTCGCCTGTTTATTCAAGCGTATCAGGCACTGTAAAGAAAATAGACGAGATAATTGCAATAAACGGAGCAAGAATTCCCGCAGTCGTTATTGACGCTGACGGAGAACAAGCTGCATTTGAGGAAATTGCGCCTCCTGTTATCAATACAAGAGAGGATTTTCTTGATGCTATCAAAAAAAGCGGAATAGTAGGACTTGGAGGAGCAGGCTTTCCAACTGCCGTTAAGCTTTCCGCAGATGTTTCAAAAATTGATGCAATAGTAGTAAATGGGGCAGAGTGTGAGCCGTACATAACCTCGGATACGCGTACTATGATAGACGATGCAGGGCTTGTTGCAGAGGGACTTTCACTGCTCATGAAATACCTTGATGTAAAAAAAGTTATAATTGGTATTGAGAGCAACAAGAAAAAATGTATAGAGAGCATGAAAAAGGCGACTTCCGACATAGAGGGGATTGAGGTTCGTTCGCTTAGCGCAATGTATCCTCAGGGTGGAGAAAAGGTTTTGGTATATCACACCCTTGGTCGTGTTATAGGAGAGGGAAAGCTTCCTATTGATTGCGGGGCTGTCGTTATAAACTGTACGACCGTTGCAACAATAGCAAGATATGTAAAAACGGGAATGCCACTCGTTGAAAAATGCGTTACGGTAGATGGCTCCGCTATTGCTTCACCAAAGAATGTGATAGCGCCTATCGGCACATCGGTCAAGGATCTTATAGAATTTGCGGGAGGCTTTAAATGTCAGCCCAAAAAGGTGCTTTACGGAGGACCTATGATGGGAATGGCGTTGCCTGACCTTTCTCGTCCTATATTAAAGCAAAACAACGCGATTTTAGCGTTTGACGAAAAGGACGGAGCGCCAGTGAAAAGCAGCGCTTGTATAAGATGCGGAAGATGCGTATCTCACTGCCCATTTGGACTTTCTCCATGCGATATTTCAAAGGCATACACGCTCGGTGATGGGGAGCTCATTGAAAAATCCAAGGTCAATCTGTGTATGGAATGCGGCTGTTGCAGCTACATTTGTCCTGCCAAAAGAGATCTCGTTCAAACGAACAAGCTTGCAAAGATCAAGCTAAGAGAATATCAGACTTCAAGGGGAGGAACAAGATAATGGATAACGCTATGCTTTTAGTTTCGAATTCTCCTCATGTCAGGTCAAAAACAACTACTACAAGAATAATGCTTGATGTTATCATAGCTCTTTGTCCTGCTCTTATAGCATCTGCAATAGTATTTGGCTGGCGCGCTTTATTGGTGGTAGCATTTTGCGTTGTAATGTGCGTAGCTTGTGAATTTGTTTTTGAAAAGTTTGTAAAGCGTGAGAATACAGTTGGAGATCTTTCGGCAGTAGTTACGGGAATTTTACTTGCATTCAATTTACCCTCTACTATTCCGCTGTGGCAGGCGGCTGTTGGCTGTATAGTTGCCATAGTGATAGTCAAGCAGTTGTTTGGAGGAATTGGCTGTAATTTTGCAAACCCAGCTATAACGGCAAGAATCGTAATGTCTATGTCGTTTGCCACAAGCATGTCGAGCTTTGCCATGAAAAATGATGCGACAAGCTCCGCAACCCCTTTGTCGGGTGGAGAGATGCCGTCAATAATGGATCTTTTAATAGGAAATCATAACGGTTCAATTGGCGAAACATGCGCTATTGCAATTATAGCAGGTGGAATATATCTTATTGTTCGCAAGGTAATAACATGGCACACTCCCGTGGTGTTCGTGGGAACGGTGTTCGTGCTTTCTTGGCTTCTCGGCAAAGATCCCGTTGAGCAAATACTCATGGGAGGATTGCTGTTGGCGGCAGTATTTATGGTAACAGACTATACGACAACACCTCAGACCAAGTGGGGAAAGGTAATATTCGGAGCTGGTTGCGGAATAATAACCGTTCTTATCCGTTTTTACGGAAATTATCCTGAGGGTGTTTCGTTTGCGATCCTGTTTATGAATGTATTAACTCCTCTTATATCGTCTTGTACGAAAAGAAGACCGTTTGGAGGTGTTAAGAAAAAATGAAAAAAGATACATCATTGAAAAGTATAATAGTTTTGGTATCTATATGCCTTTTTATTTCCGTTGCATTGGCGGCTGTAAATATGCTGACAAGCCCTAAAATAGAAGAGGCAACCAGGATAGCAGAGCAAGAGGCTCTTTCCTCTGTGTTGCCACAGAATGGAGGCTTTGAGAAGATACAGCTTGAAGAATATCCCGATGGCGTAACGGAGATATACCGTGACCTTGACGGAGAGGGATATGTCGTAATGCTTTCAATAAAGGGATACGACTCGTCAAAGCCTATGTCTGCTGCTGTTGGATTTACCTCGGCAGGAGAAATAACCGAGCTCAAAATAATTTCTGCTCAGGGAGAAACCTCGGGAATAGGTAGCAAGGTAACCTTGCCGAGCTTCACTTCCTTGTTCAGCGGAAAGGATAAGGCGCTTGATGGAGTAGATGCTATAAGTGGAGCAACCGTTTCGTCCTCCGCTGTAATAGAAGCGGTAAAGGAAAGCTTTGCTGCTTTTGAAAGTGCAAAGGAGGTTTCCTGATGACTAAAATGCAAAATTTTTTAAAGGGTATAATCAAGGAAAACCCTGTCCTTGTGCTCGTGCTTGGAACTTGTCCTACACTTGCAATAACTACATCGGTCCTTAATGCGCTTGGAATGGGCGTTGCCGCAACAGTGGTGCTTCTTTGCTCCAACATGGCGGTTTCAGCACTTCGCAATGTGATACCGGATAAGGTAAGAATTCCGTGCTATATAGTTTTGATAGCGGGCTTTGTTACCATAGTTGAAATGATAATGCACGCGTTTGTCCCCGACCTTTATGAATCTCTTGGAATATTCCTGTCACTTATCGTTGTAAACTGCATTATTCTCGGACGAGCAGAAATGTATGCAAGTAAAAACAAGGTGCTTGATTCTGCGATAGACGCGCTTGGAATGGGTATTGGATTTACACTTGCGTTGTTTGTAATGGCTTCAATTCGCGAGGCTTTTGGAGCGGGAACATGGTGTGGAATGGAAATACCGTTTGCGGGAGATTACAGTATTATGATACTGACAATGGCGCCCGGAGGATTTTTCGTATTCGGCTGTCTTATTGCTCTTGTAAATAAGATAACAGGTAAAAAGCACGACAAATCAAATTCAGGTTGCGCGGGCTGTCCCTCGGCTAAATTCTGCGGAAAGCTTGTCGGAGAAAATAATACAGACGAGGAGGAACAGAAATAATGGAATTTTTTAAATCTCTTTTAATGATTCTGCTTACCTCGGTTTTGGTGAACAATTATGTTTTGTCAAGATTTCTCGGTATATGTCCGTTCCTTGGAGTTTCAAAAAAGTTAAATCAAGCGGTCGGAATGGGAGCGGCGGTCATATTTGTCATGTGTCTGGCAACTGCGGCAACATGGCCTATACAATATTTCTTGCTTGACAAGTTTGAGCTTGGATATATGAGAACGATAGTTTTTATTCTAGTTATTGCGGCTCTCGTTCAGCTTGTTGAGATAATACTTAAAAGGTATTTTCCTGCGCTTCACGCATCACTTGGAATATATCTGCCCCTTATCACCACCAATTGCGCCGTTCTTGGCGTTGCCATAAACAACATCAATGACGGATACAATTTCGTTGAATCAATGGTAAATTCGCTTGGTGTTGGACTTGGATTTTTACTTGCGATGGTGCTGTTTGCGGGTGTAAGATCAAGGCTTGAAACAGCGCGCCCCCCGAAAGCGTTTGAGGGGCTTCCTATCACACTCATCTCCGCCTCTATCGTTGCGCTTTCCTTTTTGGGATTTGCGGGGATAGTTGATGGAATATTCGGATAAGGGGGTGTGCGTATGAACCCGATAATTATAGCGGCAATCGTTGTCGTAGGAATTGGCGCGGTATGCGCCGCGGTGCTGGTCGTTGCCTCCAAGCTATTTGGAGTTGAGGAAGACGAAAGAGTAGCCAAGATAAGAGAATGCTTGCCCGGAGCAAATTGCGGTGCTTGCGGATATGTTGGTTGTGACGATTACGCAAAGGCGCTCTCTAAGGATAAAAATGTAAAAGCCAATCTTTGTATTCCCGGCTCTGATTTGGTATCAAAGCAGATATCCGAGATACTTGGAGTTGAATTTGAGAATGTAATAGAACAGGTCGCGTTCGTCCATTGTTACGGTGATTGTGAATATACATCTAACAAAATGGAATACGCGGGAGTTAAAAGCTGTCTTGCTGAAAAAACACTTTACGGTGGTAAGGGAAAATGCACATTTGGCTGTCTTGGACATGGCGATTGCGTTGCGGTTTGTCCTCATGACGCAATATGCATTGAAAATGGAATTGCTCGAATAAATACCAGAAAGTGCGTAGGCTGCGGATTGTGCGAAAAAACTTGTCCGCAAGGAATAATAGAGATAGTTCCGGACTCTTATAAAATGATAATTACTTGTAGCAACACCGAAAAGGGAGCGATAGTCAGAAACGAGTGTTCAAAGGGCTGTATAGGCTGTAAAAAATGTGAAAAGGCTTGTCCCCATGGAGCAATAACTGTTACTAATAATCTTGCCCAAATAGATTATGAAAAATGCTGTTCGTGCGGAGAATGCGTAAAGGGCTGTCCCGTTGGCTGCATAGTTTTTGCTGATTTCAAAGGAAAACATAATACATAAAAATAAAAAA